>CANQAR010000112.1 GCA_947588845.1 uncultured Lachnospiraceae bacterium | reverse complement strand
TCATGATTCCCTGCCCGAATGTTTTTCTTAATTATACCCCCCCCAGTCACAAATCGGTCATTCCGACTCATTTTCTGGTCCTTTTTCAAAAACTTTTTGCAAAAAAAACGGAGCTTTTAAAAGCTCCGTTTTTTTCGCAGATTTTTTCAGCTGATTTTTTACTCTTTCACGCGGACCCACACCTGCATCTCGCCCTCGCCGCGGTTTGCCCACATATAATATGGAATAAACTGCAGCTTCACGTCCGCGTACCGCGGTTTTTTCCAGACATGATAAAGCGGGCGGTCCAGACTTTTCTCCTCCATGAGACGTTTTCCCTGCACGGCAAGCCGCACGGCTGTCTGTCCGAACTGGCCGTCCCGGATTTCCTCAGCCGGCGCTCCGGCGCAGACCGAAGTCAGATGCAGATTCTTTCCGTTGTCCGCCTCTTCCATGCAGTAGACAATGGGGCCCCGCATCAGGGCAGCCTTGCCCGCGTCCTCCCGGATCATCGGATTCGGCTGCATGACACGTACTTCCATCGGGAAATGCAGCGCCATGCTGCCGCACTTGTTCCACTGTCTCGTCACATAGAGATAACCGTCCCTGAGCTCTGTCTGCGCGCCTTCCAGCCCCTCCGCCGTATAACTCCCGGCCCAGTCCGGAATGCGCAGCGCGATCGTCAGCGGTTTTTCACTTTCCGTATCCACCTTCACCAGGACATCTCCGTCCCACGGAAGTCCGGATATAATCGTGATGACCGCTTTTTCTCCCACGATATTTTCCTCAGTTCCATCCTTTCCGGATTCTGTCTGCGCCGCACGCTTCAACCCGGTCTTTTCTTCTGCTCTGCTGTCTGCGGACTCCTCCCGCGCCGCATGCTTCGACTCGGCAAGTCCTGCTGCCCCGGCATTTCCGGATTCCATCTGTCCTTCTTTTACCACGTCTTTCGATTCGGCACATTCACCGGTCCCGGCATTTTTGGATTTTGCCTCCGGCTGCCTGGTTCCGATATATTTCGTGATCCTTCCCCCCAGATAGAGATGAACGTACAGGGTATCGTCCGTCTCCGTGTACGCGTAGGAGCCGATGGAACTCAGCAGCCGCGCGATATTCGGCGGACAGCACGCGCAGCCGAACCATTTCTGCCGCACCGGCTTCACATGAAATTTCCTCTCGTCCTTGTGGCAGGCTTCCGGAAAACTCTCCAGCGGATTTACATAGAAGAAACTCTTTCCATCAAGCGCCATGCCGCTCAGAATCCCGTTGTAAAGCGCACGTTCCATGACGTCCGCATACTTCGAGTCCGCCCTGATCTGCAGCATCCTCCGCGCAAAAAATACCAGACCGATCGAGGCGCAGGTCTCTGCGTAGGCCGTGTCGTTCGGAAGATCATACGCGAACGAAAACGCTTCCCCGATATGCGTCCCGCCGATGCCTCCGGTTATGTACATCTTCCGCGTTGTGATATCATCCCACAGAGCTTCGCAGGCGCTCAGCAGTTTCTCATCCCCGGTCAGCCGCGCCAGATCCGCCATGCCGGAATACAGATAGACCGCGCGCACCGCATGGCCGACCGCTTCCTTCTGCTCGCGCACCGGCAGATGCGCCTGATGGTACTCGTAGCGGAGTCCGTCCCCCTGCCGCACCTGATGCTCAAAATCAAAATAATAGGGGCGCGTCCCGCGCATATCCGTGAAAAACTGACTCAACGCAAGATATTTTTCATTCCCCGTCGTCTCATACAGACGCACGAGCGCCATCTCCGCGATCTCATGCCCCGGATACCCCTTGCACTTGCCCTTCTCCGGACCGAAATTCTCCGCAATAAAATCCGCGTACCGGCAGACGGCGTTCAGCAGCTTGTCCTTGCCCGTCGCCTGATAGTAGGCGACCGCCCCCTCCGCCAGATGGCCGAAGCAGTACAGCTCATGGTTATCCTTCAGATTTGTAAAAATTTTGCTTCTGTCATTAATAATATAGAACGTATCGAGATAGCCGTCCTCCTGCTGCGCCTCGCACACCACGTCGATCGCCGCGTCCGCGACCGCCTCCAGCTTCTCATCCGGATGCTGCGTCAGAGAATAGCCGACCGCCTCAATCCATTTCGCAAAATCGCTGTCCTGGAACACAAACCCATAAAACCGGTCCTCCATCCTGTCCATGCTCTCCGGAAGCACCTCCGGCAGGCCCCCGCCAAAATCTACCGGATAAGTCTTTTCCTCATAATTTTCCCCTTGCTCCCTGCGCAGTCGGTTAAGCTTCCCCGCAACGCGGAAATTTCGCATGCAGAAACTCGGGCTCGCTCCCGGCACCCGGTCATTCAAAGCCTCCCACTGATACGGAATGACCTCCGTGCGGACCAGCTCCATTTCATGCTTCCAGAAGTCGTCCGTCACATGGATGCGATTCAGAGGAATGGGGGCGCTGTATTTGTTTTGTATATTTTCCATTTTGTCTCCTTTTCCGCCATATGATTTTTCCTTCTTAATTTTATCGTACTTGTCATAGTTTTTCAATAACCATTGCAGGTGATGGCGGCTGCACGATGAAGCACCGTTACAGTTCATTCCCCCATCAAGCCCAGTACCGCCAGAACCTGTCGTTATAATTCCAACGAATTTCCGTTTAAGAGAAATTCATAAAGCCCGAGATGAAGAATACCTTCGTCATCTGTCCACGGCTTCATGGAGGTCTTGCTTATTATGATTTTTTTGAAAAAGTCATTCGTGTTTCTTAGCGGGCGCAGTTCCGTCTCCAGCTTTGACGGGTCATTTACGTTAAGTGCGGATTGGATATAGTATTTCTTTGTACCCCGGTTTGCAACAAAATCAATCTCGCACTGTTTTTTTGATTTTGTTCCATTACTGTATTCTACGATCTCCACAATGCCTACATCGACCGAACAACCACGACACAAAAGTTCGTTGTAAATGATGTTCTCCATTATGTGCGTTTCTTCCTGTTGCCGGAATCCAAGGCGGGCGTTCCGCAGCCCGATGTCCACGCAGTAATACTTTGACGGGTATTCAAAGTATTTTTTTCCTTTTACGTTATATCTTTTCGCGTTGCTGAACATAAAGGATTCGGTCAGGTAATTCAGATAATTCGCGATCGTCGTATTCGAAACCTGCATGTTCTTAACCGACTGCAGCGTATTCTTTATTTTGTTTGCATTTGTAAGCGAGCCGACGGATGAACACAAATCATCTGTCAGTTCTTCAAGAATGTCCGGCAGTTCGATATTATAACGCTCAATGATATCCTTGAAGTATACTTCCGAGAACAGGCTTTTCAGATAATTCGTTTTTTCCACGTCGCTTTTTTTGAAAAACACAAGCGGCATTCCGCCATACAGTGCGTATTCTTCGTAAGCGTCGGATTTGTCGCCGCCCGCGAAAACAAAGTATTCTTTAAATGAGACAGGATAAACCCTGATTTCATCGCCCCTGCCGCGGAATGTGGTCAGGACATCTTTGGTGAGCATTTTTGAATTGCTCCCGGTAACATAAATGTCTACATTTCGAAGCCGCATAAGACCGTTCAGAACGTTGTAAAGACGAATGTTCTCGGCGTTTTTCAGTTCATCCCTGGCAATGGCATACTGCACTTCGTCTATAAGAATGTAGTACATATCGTCATTTACGATTCTCCCACGGATGTATTTTGACAGTTCGGCAGGGTCACGGTATTTTACAAAGGTATCGTCGTCGAGGGCGATCGTGATGATCTGTTCTTCGCGGACACCGCTTTCTATCAGATAATCATAGAACAGCCGAAAAAGCAGAAAGCTTTTACCGCACCGTCTGATCCCGGTGATGACTTTAATAAGTCCGTTTTCACGCCGGTCAATAAGTCTTTTGAGGTATTCATCGCGCTTGATTATATCCTGCATAACAATTCTCCTGATATTAACTGAAAACTTATGGTTGTTATCTCCTTACTTTCCACTATAGTATATTACATAATCGGCATATAAGTCAAGAATATACTGAAAAGTTAGAAGCCTTTGCCAAATTCATTAATCAGTACTATACTGTTAAGAACCTTGCCAATTTTATGCGGATGATGAAAATCATACAGAAATTCTATCGGCCATCCGATAATTAGTACTGCCCTGCGCAGTTCAGAAAAGAAGACCGGCGTCCGAAATACGGCAAATGAAATATCAAGACAATTCAGTTTCACTGTAGAAATGATCAGATCGCAGATATTCTGCACATTGACCAGATTCACTGCCGCCACCACATCCACGATCTCCGCAAAAGGCAGCAGCTTATGTACTTCACGCTTCAGCATGTTTCCGGTGGAAATGCCGTTCACACAGACAATCAGAATCCGCAGCCTGTCATTCTCAGAATCGGCAATCTTCAAAAAACCGCCGAAACGCAGTACCAGATAGGCGATTTCGCTGTCCGGTATGGGAAATTCCAGGCTTTTTTCCAGATGCTTCGCCGCAATCTTTGTCAGCGCAAACAGATCCGGATACTCTTTCATCACGTCGTCTCCCAGAATGTTGCCAATCTGAATCCCGAACCGGTAACGGTAAAGAGAAGTGTTCAGATGAACAAACAATGCCCTCTCCAGTTCTTCCCTGTTGTCAAACACAATGCAGGCAACCTTCTCAAACTCGGAAATGAGCGCTTTCGTCAAATCGTAGACGTACTGCTTGGAAGCGCTCTCAAAAAATTCATCCGGCACCAGATTAACTCTGGATCCAAGCAGATGGAGCGCCAGGTACAGCTGCTCTTCCCGCTCCAGTTCCGGGAAATACCGCTGCGCCAGGAAAAATTCTTTCGTCTTCGCGATTTCCTCCTCCTTCAGTCCCGAAAACTGAAGCTCTCTTCTGTGCTGGCGCAGCAATGGAATCAGGGCGGCAAGAGAAGTCAGAACACCCTCAACATAATCCACTCCCAGTTCTTTCTGAATCTCTTCCTGCCGCTTCAAATCCTCCTGCATCTGCTCCCGCCGGAAAAAACGCACCGTTCCGTTCAGAAATAATGTGCTCATCTCATTAAAATAGAGGACAAACAGAGCCCGGATGCGGACAGTATCCCCCGTTATAAAATAGCCCTGCCTGGCCTGATAATTCAGCTTCAGTCCATATTGCGCCAGCCGTTTCTCCACTTCCTTCAGATCTCCGAAAACCGTATTCCGGCTGACCTCGCAGCAGTCAGTCAGCTGTTCAATATAAACCGGATCCTGCGAATAAATCACGTAACAGATGATAAGTTTTGCTCTCTCATCCGGAGAGTAAATATAAACCTGCTGCTTTGTATCAGTCTCCAGCAGTTCCTGCACACGCTCCCGCTCTTTGTAAGCGAGAAATACACCCTTCTCCCGCACGACCTTCAGCTGGGACAGCCCCGCCTGTTCCAGCCACATATTTACCTTGTAAATATCATAATAAGCGGTGCGTCTCGAGACTGACAGGGCCTGCGCCAGCTGATTTATGGTCATGTAATCCGACCGGGACAACAGGATATTAAGCAGTTTTTCACATCGCGCATTGATATAAAGCGTCGCCATTCCGGTACCTCCTGCTTCCGTTTTTCTATTATTTTGTTTTCAGTATATTGTCTTTTTGGGGCGTTTACAATGAAAACGGAGTACAGTTTCCTGCACTGTGTTTGTGCAAAAAATGCTGTTGAAATGAAAAAAGAATCTTTCAGAGTTGACATTTCATCGTTTTTTACATATAATAAGGACAGAAAGAAGCACTGCGACAAGCGGTTGGCTTTCGATTTAGTAATTAAATGTTTCTAACTACCGTCACTTGGCCGAGTGGCGGTTGTTGCTTTTCACGATTATCGTTACAGTAAACCTGCCGATATGTAATGTGATTCGCATGAGCCTCACCCCCTTCCGAGGGATATTAGCCAACCGCCTGCCGCTTTGCAGTGCTTCCTGTCCAACAATGGACTTTTTTATTCTATCAGTGTTTTTCTGTTCTGTCAATAAGTGTCTGATTGTCAGAAAATAAATATTTCCTATATATATTGAACTAAAAAAATTTTTAACAGAGTTGACATTTCACTGGTTTTTACATATAATAAAGCAGAAAGAAGCACTGCGACAAGCGGTTGGTCTCGTTTCGGTTAGTTAATTTTTTTTAACAACCGTCACTTGCCCGAGTGGCGGTTGTTGCTTTTCACAATGATCGTTACAGTAAATCTGCCGATATGTAATGTGATTCGCATGAGCCTCACCCCCTTCCGAGGGATATTAGCCAACCGCCTGCCGCTTTGCAGTGCTTCCTGTCCAACAATGGACTTTTTTATTCTATCAGTGATTTTTTATTTTGTCAATAAATGTCTGACTATCCAAAAGCATCCTGCAACAGTGTTGATTTCTCAGATCAAACTCTATTAAATTTTCCAAGGAACTCTTTAATCCTCGTATGATCCGCGTCGAACACTTCCTCCGGCTTCCCTTCGAGCGCCACAACACCCTTGTCCATGAAAATAATCCTGTCCGAGATATCCCGCGCGAACGCCATCTCATGCGTAACGATCACCATCGTGATATGCAGGTCTGCGAGCGATTTGATCACCTTCAGCACCTCGCCGGTCAGCTCCGGATCGAGCGCTGAGGTCGGCTCATCAAAAAACAGGATTTTCGGATTCAGCGCAAGCGCCCTCGCGATCGCGACACGCTGACACTGCCCGCCGGAAAGCTGGCAGGGATAGGCATCTTCCTTATCGGAAAGACCCATCTTCGCGAGAAGTTCCCTGGCTTCCTTGTAAACCTCGTCCTTTGGCCTTTTCTGGATCACAATCGGCGCGTCCGTGATATTTTTCATCACGGAATAGTGCGGGAAAAGATTAAAATTCTGGAACACCAGCCCAAAATAGGACTTGATCTCTTTCTCCCTGGCTCCTTTCGGATACACACGCCGTCCGTCCGGCTCCGTCCAGGCCGCGCGCTCTCCCATGTAAAGAATCTCGCCGCCGTCAATTTTCTCCAGCATCGTCGCGCAGCGCAGAAGCGTTGATTTACCTGACCCGGAAGGGCCTATGATCGAAAGAATCTCTCCTTCTTTCACGGAAAGAGAAATATCATGGATGACCTCAAGATCATCAAATGTTTTGCGGATATGATTCATCTCCAAAATCTTCATAACACTTCTCCTCCCTTACTGATAGTAATTCAGTTTCTTCTCAATCGTCTCCATGCCGACAGCGACAACCAGATTAAACACAAAATAGAACACCGCCGCCACAACAAACGGAATAAACGTCGTCTCCGCCGCCGCGATCTGTTTCGCAATCGTAAACATCTCCGCATACGCAAGCGAGAAACTCAGCGACGTATCCTTGACCAGCGTGATAACCTCATTCGTCACAGCCGGAAGAATCCTCTTTACCACCTGCGGAAAGATAATGCGGAAGAAACACTGTGTCTTGCTGTAACCGAGAATATTCGCCGCCTCATACTGCCCGACCGGCATCGATTCAATTCCCGAGCGGTAGATCTCCGCAAAATACGCCGCGTAGTTCAGCGAGAATCCAACAATGATCGCGATAAAACGATAGGAACCGCCGATCCGCATCCCAAACAGATAATACGGGCCAAAATACACGACGAGAAGCTGAAGCATCAGAGGCGTTCCACGCATCAGCGATATGTAGCCCTTGATAATTGTCTGCAGTATTTTGTTTTTTGACATTCTGCCAAAAGAAACCAGAAGTCCGAGCGGCAGCGAGAATACCAGCGTCAGCACAAAAATGCCAAGCGACTTCACCATACCACCGGAAAGCTGTTCAAGCATAACTGAAAATCTCATTTTTCTCCTCCAGATATACGCTGCAGCATATACAGCGCTGATATGTTGCATTTTCCCGGACAGATGCCTCAATTTTTCCGCACCGTCAGGGCAGTTCCCCTGCTTTGCCACAAAGGACTCTCATATAAGTAAGAGGGCATCTCAATTTCTGAAACACCCTCTTTGAAGCAGTCACATTTTGTCAATGCCGGAGGTCTCTGCTCCAGCCCTCTGATGTCTGAATATGCCAGTAAAAGATACTGATTTTTCCTGATCCGTCACTGACGTTACATTTACTTTTCGGCAATTCATCTCTTCATCTGTTTAAGATGGGAGAAGCCCTGCATTCTTCAATAAACAGATTTTTCTCTGATTACTCCGTCACAGCTTCCGTCATAAGCTCTGACTCTTCTTCCGCGGTATCAACCTCAATGCCCTCTCCAAGACAAACCATATCGGTCAGATCATATTTCTCAGCCAGCTCGGCAACCGTTCCATCCACAACCAGTACGTCAAGCGCCGCGTCAACCGTATCTCTGAGCTCCTCATTTCCAAGCTTGAAGCCGATGCCGTACTGCTCGGAATTCAGCGTCTCGTCAAGAATGGAGAAACCTTCCTTATCCTTGATCTGATAATTCGCAACTCCAACATCCATCGCGATCGCGTCGATGCTGCCCGCCTGCAGCTCCACAAACGCGCTGTTGTAATCCGGGAACTGCTGCAACTCACCGAACGTGGCAGCCAGATCCGCCTGATCTCCGCCCTCGCTCAGAAGTTCCAGAGCCGCGGAAGCCGCCTGTACGCCGACAACCTTGCCTTCCAGACCTGCCAGATCCGTAACGCCTGTTGCGTCCGCAACCACGATCACCTGGCTGTTGTCCACATACGGAACAGACCATGCGTAGTCATCTTCACGTCCGTTGATTGTAAATCCACTCCAGATGCAGTCAATCGCGCCGGAATCAAGCTCCATGTCCTTGGAATTCCAGTCGATCGGAGTCTTTACAAGCTCCCAGCCCTCGAGATCGCAGACCGCCTGCGCCAGCTCAAGGTCAAAACCTGTGTACTCGCCATTCTCGTCCATATAACCATACGGCGGATACTCCGCGTCAAAACCTACGGAAAATGTCGTCGCTCCCTCTGCGAAACAGACAGATGAAACTGCCATGGACGCAACGGCTGCGACAGCCAGTAACTTCACCATGTTCTTTTTCATAAAAATATCCTCCTCAAACTTTTCTGTTATCTTTCTTATAGTAGTGCTCTACCATGCTAAATTGCACCACTATACTAACAAAAAAGACCGCGCATGTCAACCATAGATTTCCCCGGAAAAAACGGGAGCTGTCGGTCATCAGCCCTTTCCCTTTTACTCAGCTGTTCTTCCAAAACTCCTCAATTCTTTCCCTTATATTTTTCACGCTGCAGACCTGCGGATGCAGCCATTCCTCAGGAAACATCTGCCGATAACGTTCCTGCGCGAAACGCCTGTCAAGCAGCAGAATTACGCCCTCGTCCTCATCCGTCCGAATCACGCGCCCCGCAGACTGCAGCACTTTATTCATTCCCGGACAAGTATAGGCGTAAAAAAATCCATTCTCCTTTCTGTCGTCATAAAACTTTCTCAGGATTTCCCGTTCATTGCAGACTTTGGGAATTCCCGTGCCGATGATTGCCGCGCCGATCAGTCGGTCATTCTTCAGATCGATCCCCTCTCCGAAAATCCCGCCCATCACACAGAATCCGACCAGGCTTCCCGTCCTGTCCGCACTGAATTTTTCAAGGAACCTCTCCCGCGCTTTTTCATCCATATCCGTCGTCTGACGCAGTATTTCAATCCGACAGCTCTCTATCCCACAGTTTTCGTTGTCCTCTTTCCTGCTGCCGTCCTGCTTTTTCTCCTGTCCGGTTTCATCCCTCACAATCTCTCCATTCTTCCAATTCTCTTCCGTCTGTTCCTCGATTCTCCCGGTTTCTTCTTCACCTCCGCCGCTCTCCAGCAGCCCGATCCCTTCCTCCTCACAGATCCCCGCAAGAGCATCCGCCACATCCTCAAGCATCTGATAGGACGAGAAAAACACCATATAATTTCCCTCTTTCGCACGCACCATCTCCAGCACATACCGCGCCATTTTGCGGTACTCCGCTTCCGAACGATTCTCATAACGGCTGCTCGTATCCGCGCCGATCAGAACCTTCCGCTTCCCCGGGTCAAAAGACGACTGTGCATAAATCGCGTAATCGTCTTTCAGAGTACTCAAAAGACTTTTATAATAAGTAATCGGAAGCAGCGTCGCGGAAAAATAAACCGTGCTTTTCCCCTTATCCAGACATTCCTGCAGATTTCGCGAAACATCGACACAGTACAGTTTTATCATGAAACGCTTGTCCTCGCAAAGCTCCGTATAGACTACATAATTCTTGTCGAGCCGGTCACAGATATCCAGAAACGCCAGAACCTGAAAATAAAAATCAAGAATCTTTTTGCTGACCTCGGTATTTACCAGGACCAGTTTCTTTTCCTGGCGCAGCTTTTCCAGATAATCCTCAATCGCTCCGCAGAGGTTTATCAGGTGAGTCGGAAACATTCCGACTCCTTCCTGTATGCGGCAGACGGCCTCTCCCGTCTGAATATAGACAGAACCGTTCTTCTTTGTTTCTGCAGACTTATCTGTTTTGGTTTCTTTTTTGCCGCTTCCATCCTTGCGTCCGCTTCTGTCGTTCTCCGCCCCCGTTTCTTCATCATTTCTTCCAAACTCTATCTTCATTTCTCTGTCTCTTTTCACGGAAATCTCTTTTCCGGGGTTTTCTTTTTCCATCTTCCTTTTCAGTTCCAGCAGATAACGATTGCACTTTTCCAGCGCATACGCGATCTTTCGGCTGTATGGCTTCACTGTTTTCCTGAGCTCCAGAAAACTTTCCTTATATAATTCAGCCGAAAACATATCGCGTCCTCGTTCTACCAGATTATGAGCCTCGTCGATCAAAAACAAATAGTCTCCCTTTACTCCCTCCGCAAAAAAGCGTTTCAGCTTCACGCGCGGGCTGAACACGTAATTGTAATCGCAGATCACGACGTCAACCCAGAGTGAAAGATCAAGCGAAAACTCAAACGGACAGACCATCCATTTCTGCGCCTGCCGAATGACCGCCTCCCGGTCAAATACATCCGTACCCGTGATCATCTCATAGACCGCGTCGTTTATCCTGTCAAAATGTCCTTTCGCATAAGGGCAATAATCCGGATTGCACTCCGTCTCCTCACAGAAACAGATCCGCTCCTTCGACGTCAGGGTCAGCACCTTCATACGAAGTCCCCGCTCCCTCAGCATCCCGAACGCTTCCTCCGCAACCGTCCGCGTAATCGTTTTTGCCGTCATGTAAAAAATACGGTCCGCAATCCCCTCGCCCACCGCTTTGACTGCCGGAAACACAGTCGAGATCGTCTTTCCCGTCCCGGTCGGAGCCTGAATGAACAGCTTCTTCCGCCGCAGAATCGTCCGGTACACATCCTGCGACAATTTCTTCTGCCCTTGTCTCCACGGAAAAGGAAATTCCGCCTCCTTGCAGGAAGTCTGCCTGATCTTTTTCCACGTAATCTGATACCGCACCCACTTTTCATACTCTCCGATCAGCTCATCAAACCATCCGGCCAGTTCCTTCGCGTCATATATTTCCTTAAAACGTTTTTCATCTTCCCTGATCAGATTGCTGTACGTCATCTGGACTCCGATCCGAGAAAGACCATGCGCCGATGCGTAAATATGCGCATAACATTTCGCCTGCGCCAGATGGACCGCCACAGGCTCTTCCAGATGACGGAGATCGCGGTAGACACCCTTGATCTCATCAATATAAACCTCTTTCCCTGTGATAATTCCGTCCGCGCGCCCTTCGACTGTCAGAACAAAATCATCAAACAAAATCTCTTTGGAAAGAGGCACTTCCGCTTTATAACTGCTTCCCATCCTGCCCTGAATCCTGCGGTGAAGCCTGCCCCCTTCCAGCATCGCTTCCCTGTCGGCCGGTCCCCCATGACGGTTGTCAATATCCCCGGATCTCAAAATGAATTCAACCAGCTCCCGTACAGATATCCGGATGTGTGGAAGCGGCGCCGCGCCGGTCCGGTTTTCATTTTTCACTGTAGAAACCTGCTCCTGTGTCGATGAATTCTGAACTATTGAATCATACATTTTGTTTTCCCTCATATTTTATGTCAATTACTTATATTCCACGCCTGTATTTTTGTAGTATATCTTATCAACCACTCCTGTTACAACTATAGTTTATCACAACATTTGTTACAAGTAACAACAGGAGCAGGTCAATGACCTGCTCCTGCCGCATTTCTTTATTTCACCTTGCAGACTTTCATTTTGCTCCATGCACCGTTTATTTTCTTTCCTCCTATCATTGCGCACGCTCTTACCCTTACTTGATATTCCTTTTTTCCCTTAAATCTATCATTCAATACAGTCTCCGTAGTTGGTGTCATCCTACTTTTCCATTGGCTTTTCCCTTTCTCCCTGTACTGAATCTGGTATATTGCCCCTTTTTGTTCCTCTATTTTTATCATCATCTTCTTTGTATTGATCTTTATTTTTTTCACCACTGCCTTCACAGGTACTACGTTAAAACTTACCTTCCGGGTTCCATTATAATCTCCGATTCCTTTGATCATAACAGTTTTTATGCCGACCGTCGTGCTTTCCGCACAACTGACCTTATAGTCTACATTCCTCTTCAAAACCTTTCCATTCAACGTCAGCTTTACATTTAGTCTCTTTTTCTTTTCATTATATTTGTAATTCACCTTCAATCCGCTGACTGCCGCATCTTTAAGAGATATTTTCCCCACAGATGGAATCGACTCTGTTTTTGTTGTTCCGCAATTATAGCAGGTGTAAGTTTTTATTCCATTTTCAGAAGCCGTCGGATGCTGAGTTACTATGCCGGAATCCCAATCATGCTTTCCTGTAGCTGGAATTTCTTCTTCTCTTGTTTCTCCGCAAATGGTACAAGTATAAGTTTTTATGCCTGGTTTTGTACAAGAAGATTTCTTTGTGACAATACCAGAATCCCATATATGAGTCGTATGGTTTCCTGGCAATTCGTAAACCGCCTTATTATAAAGTGGACGGCACACCCCGTGAATCTGGTCTGCAGTTCTCATACGTATGGTAACTTTATTTCCAGAATTTCCATCTATTGTCTGCACCATATCTCCTGACACTGAAAGGGCTAGTGCTGTATGATCAGGACCACCCGAAAAATCTCCATTCGTCTCAAACAAAATGATATCTCCTGGCTGAATTTCTTTCAAAGATATAATCTTTGAAGCCAGAGTTTCACAGCCGCATGCTGAATTATCTTGATTGTTCCGAACTATATAATACTGACCCTTTTGAGAATAAAACCGTCTATACTGTCCGGACCCAATCCCAACTGGAATAACTGATTCCGGAATTCCTGCTTTATTCGCGCACCATGCAACAAATTCCGAACACCACCACTTCCCCTCCTGGCCTGCCCAGGCAGCATAAATAGAATATCCATCCGGAGAACCCTGATATCCCAGCTGTGATTTTGCGACACGCAGAATATCATCTTGATCTACTCCTGACAATTTCGGCACTGGAAAATTCACTGGATTTTTAGTTTCAGGTACATTCTTTTCACTATATACATCATCTGTCCATATACCTTCTATCTTAGTTCCATCTTCTTTATACAGAATACCTGATCCATTCTTCTTACCATTTTTCCATTCACCCTTATAATAATCTCCATAAAAATAATAATACGTTCCCTTCCCGTTTTTGTATCCTTTACTCCACTCTCCTTCATAGCGAGAACCATCCACATAGTACATGGTTCCGGTTCCGGTTATTTCCCCGGCTGTCCAGTCGCCTTCATATCGTCTTCCATCCGTCCAGTAAAATGTTCCCTTTCCCTGTTTCCTGCCGTCTGCCCAGTCGCCTTCGTACTTTCTTCCGTCTGCCCAGTAAAATGTCCCCTTCCCGTTTTTGTATCCTTTGCTCCACTGTCCCTCATAACGGGAGCCATCTGCATAGTACATGGTTCCGGTTCCGGTTATTTCCCCGGCTGTCCAGTCGCCCTCATACTGTCTTCCATCCGTCCAGTAAAACGTTCCCTTTCCCTGCCTTATATCATCTAACCAGTCACCTTCATACTTCCTTCCATCTGCCCAGTAAAATGTTCCTTTTCCCTGTCTCTTGCCATCTACCCAGTCGCCCTCATAACGATTTCCATTCGCACAGTACAAAATTCCAAATCCATGCGGATGATTGTTCACTATTTCTCCTTCGTAACGGTTCCCGTTTGAATAATTCAGAATCTGCTTCTGTTCCTCCCCGGAAGCCAGCACGCTTTCTCCTTCAACCTTCAGACAAATACATGTCAGCAGTATCATAATCCATATCATTTTACAGCTGAATCCTCTGCATTTTCTTCTGTTTCTTTCCTTCATACCATTTACTCCCTTCTATAAACCCACTTTTGATACAAATTCTCTGTTCACCGCCTGAAGAAACAGGGACCATATCCCGTTTGATTTATAATTTCCGGTTTCATTGCTCACGATAATCTCTCATTTATATCTCTCGAGAAAGATCTCACTTTTTTGGCCGTTTCCTCCACCGAATCCTTATTCCGCAGCCAGGCGCAGACTTCTTCCGGAGTCCCCATTTTAGCCGTACAGGAGCATTGCCATCCGGCCCCCAGAAGCCATTCTTTCAAATCAATGCTTACCTTCTGTACCCCTTTCTCACAAAACCATACAACAGAAAAGCCGGCTTCTTTTCTGGTACGGGGAACTCCGAAATCCGAACTGTCAAAATCCTTCTGTCTTCCCTCTGAAATCTGCTGCTCCAGGTTTTTCAGAAGAAATTTTAAAGATTCCTCGACGGATTTCCGCAGGCTTTCTTTCGGATTTCTGCCCTCTATCTCCCGTTTTCTGCGCAGTCTTTCGAGTTTTTCTTCCTGGTATGTTCCAAAATACTTCTCGCCCCCCAAGCTGTAAATTCTAAACGGAGTGATAAAAGATCCGTTGTTGTTCAGATAAGCATAAAGGATAATTTCTTCGTCAAAACTGCGGCCAAAACCATACTCGTCCTCCCAGTATCTTCCGTCCGGCTGAACCATCCAGTCCATCCGGTACAATCCTCCCTCCGGTTCCCTGCTAAAATAAGTACGATATTCAACGATCGGCACCACTCTTCCGCTGTTTACCAGCTGACACACCAGTTTTTCATGGGTAAATCCCGGAAAGTCGAGAATATTTCCTTTGTCATCCACAATCGTCTTTCTGATTCCTTTTTCCGGATTGATAAAATCCACCCGCGCAGTCCCGTCTTCTGGTCTGTACCTGTTTATGCCAAAAGTATCATTCTGGCTGAAATAAGGTTTTTTCACTTCTTCTTTGCTCACAGCAGTATTCCTCCTCCCAAATTTAATGCTAATATTGTACCATAGACTACTCGTTATTCCATGCAAAAGTTTTCCGCCGCAATGCAACAATACGACTTTTTTGCGACACTTTATATACAGATACTGCCTG
>CANQAR010000111.1 GCA_947588845.1 uncultured Lachnospiraceae bacterium | reverse complement strand
TCCCGGGTTCATAGAAATATTCCGTCCCGTTGATATCCGCCACCCGGTAGAGCGTCAGCTCCGCGCCCGCGCCTTCCGCCGGGAGCGTGACCTGAATCGAACCCAGTTCCTGTCCCGCCCGCACACACAGGTGCGGCAGGATCACCAGCGCGGCAAGCAGCAGCCACACCACGCCCGTTTTCCTTAATTTTCCCATTCGCACGGCAACACCAGTCCTTTCCCTCTAAAATCTATGCGTTGTTTCCCTGCAGTTTCTCTTCCGGCCGCACGGCATCCGGTTGTCCCCGGATCCGCCGCCTGCGGCCCCTCCCTTTCCGGGGTTCCGGCCCGTATCCTCTTTGGACCGCGCCCGGCGCCATCAGATGTTCCGCCGTTTTCCGTCCGGCCCCGTCCGTTCATTTCCGGCTCAGCGCCCTCTCCGGCGCGTCAGCACCATAAGCAGCAGTACCAGCAGGATCGGCCCCGCAATTGCAGGCGCCACCAGCACCGGCTCGATCTGCTGCGCGTCCGCCGTCACACGGATGTCAGACGCTGTCTCCATGTTCGCGATCCGGTGCCCCCTCACCAGCATACGGTGTGAGTTCACCCCGTAAGGCGTACACGTCACCAGCGTGCACAGATCCTCCCCCGGTATCATTTCCAGATTCGACATCTCGTCCGGCAGCACGATCAGGATCTGGTCCACCTCGTACGTCAGCGTCTCGTCCAGCACCCGCAGCATGAAAGTATCCCCCACCTCCATCTGATCCAGGTCCGTGAACAGCTTCGCCGAAGGAAGCCCCCGGTGCCCCGACAGCACACAGTGCGAACCCTTCCCGCCTACCGGCAGCGACGACCCCGGGATATGCCCCACGGCCACCTGCAGGATCGCCTCGTCTGTCCCGTGGTAAATCGGGAGCGACACCTTGATCTTCGGGATCTCCACATACCCCATGATCCCCGTGCCGCTGATGTTCAGGATCTCGTTGTAGTTCTTCTCCTGTTTCTTCGTCATGAACCAGTGGTTCGAACGTTTCTTAATCTTCTTGTTATATTTTACCGCCTGGTCCCACATCTTCTCATACGTGTCGTCGTCGATCTGCGCCACGCTCTCCGCATAGGAAGCGATCGCCCTCGACTGGTGGAACGAGTTCCAGTAGTCGCTGACCGTGGGGTACAACAGCAGGGAGAGTCCTGCGAGCAGAACGACCATCAGAAGGACCGTTGTCAAATTTTTTCTAATCCACCTCATAAGCCTCTCCCTGCCGTCGTACAGGGACGGCAGAGGCGCATGCGCGCCCCCGCCGCCGGCTCCGGGTTCAAAGCCCCGTCCGGCTTTCGTCCCGTATACAACATGTTACTGTATAAGTCCAGTCTCCGTGCAGAGACGGGAGGCAAGTTTACTTGCCAGACCGACTATGCACAGGAGACGACAACAGGTATGAGCAATACAGCAGCGTGAACAAAGTGAACGATACGAATTGCGAATACCTGTAGGATTGCGTGAGTGCGCAAGCACGGAGCAATCCGTGGACTTATGTTCATGGTAGTAAGTTTATTTGAAAGCCCGGCAGAAGAACGCCGGAGTGCCAGAGGCACGGAGCGGTCCGGAGGGCTTTCCTTTCCGGTTACGCCCGAAACACGGGCATGAAAGCTGCTTTAAAAGTCCGTCTCCATGCCAAAATGCGCAGGCACGGAGCAGTCAGTCCGCGGACTTTCATGTTTATGGGTTACATAAAACTTCTGCTGCTAAACGCTATTGAATATGGTAACGCTTACTCAGATTTCATTCTCCTCTTCGTCACGAGAAGGATTACAGCGCCAAGTACAAGCACGGAACCAACTACGTAGAAGATCGTGGTACCGATGCCACCAGTCTCAGGAAGAGTAACTCCACGCTTATTTTCAATCTCTACTCTTGCCAATGCTGTTTTCGCCTCTAATGTGACTGTAAATCCTTCTACATTTTCCCCGCCATCGTCTACTACAGTAAGTCCAGTAAGTGCTGGTGGTTCTCCAGTTGCCTCATATATACCTTTTACTGTAAATATGATATCATCGGCCTTATTATAACCGTCAGGAACTGTTGTCTCTACCAGTTTATACTTACCTGAGTCAATACGATCCCAAACAAACTTAGCACTCTCTGCGTTGAATATCTCGTCTCCTACTTTTACCCATGCTCCCGTTCCATCAGGTCCTGCTGTAGCATTTTCATCTTTTGTATCGTCCTCTGCTTTATCTTTAGGTTCTCCCTTTGCCTCTAATTTATATAAGGTAAATCCGGCACCATTCAACGCCGTTTTTACTCCATCTTTCATCTCATACTTATCTACATCCAATTCATAAGTAAAGACAATTACCGTATCAGGAGGCGTTGTACTTCTATCTCCCTCTCCACCTGCGTCTGGCTTATTTGTATACTCCAAAGTAACAGTATTCGGGTTGCCGTCCGTACCCATCACTGCTCTTTCATTCAATGTTGCAGTATACTCAACTACAATCACACTATCCTCAGTGATTGATCCTGCAAACGCGGACTTTTTCAGATCATCACATGTTACTGTCAGAGTACTTCCCCATTTTCCATCTTCGGAAGCTGAACCATCAATATTTTCCAAATTAGAAGTGAAAGCAACAGTTATATCTGTTACATTAGAACCCTCTGCACTTACCTTTGTTTTCAGATCTTTGAAATCATCCTCTGTATACGCACCATTCTTCTTACCATTAACAAGATAAACTTTTAAATTATCCGTACTTCCTGTCAGTCCTGACGATAATTTATCATGGAATGCATAATAGTAATTATCAAAGGATGCATATCCTGTCGGCAATGTACCTCTCAGCTGGTACTCAATTGTATCGTTTTTGTCATAGTCTGCTGCGTCCTGCCAGTCCGTTACATTTCCAGTTGTATCATTTGTTTCTTTAACTTTCTTTGTTACTGACGGCACATCTACTTTCTGTTTCACTGTAAATGGTCCCTTATCTGTTAACTGAAGCAGTGCAAGGTTTACAATATCTTCACCCGTTGTACCAGTTTCATCAACTACCAGATAATAACCACTATCAATACTTGTACCTATTTCTACTCCTGTTGATTTATCAATATTAGCATATGCAACCTTTGCCAATGCACGAGCTTGCTCGCTGTCCTCGCCCCACTTTGCATCTGCAATGGCTTTTGCTACATCAGCAGCACTACTACTCGCATTTATTCCATCAAAGGCCTTTCCTATTATTGTATCCGCCTTTAAATCTTCAATAAATTTCGCAGGATCTGTAATAGCGCCACCCCAAACAACATTACCTATTGTTGCATCAGGTGTCTCATCAGTACTCCCAGGAGTCGCAGAAGTTGAACCTTCAAAAATCTGATACGCCTTAAAGGTATGGTCCTCTATCTTATCACCCTTCACCTCCACGTCCGCCGCCATCGCCGGCATTGCCATCGCGAATACCATGACTGCCGCCAGTACCAGGCTGGCGATTCTCTTGAACTTTCTCTTCATAATATTCTTTTCCTTTCTTTTTTTGTTCCCGCGTCTGTCCTGGGAGACGGACGCTTTTCCTTTTCCTCCGGAGGTTTCTCCCCAGCCTCTCCGGCGGATGTTTCTCCCCGTTCCGGTCTGAATCTTTCAACCCCTCCCGGTCCGGGCTGCTCCCGCGTTTCAGGTTTCTTTTCCCTTTTCCCTGCGCGCTTTCTTTTTTCTGGTTTCCATGTTTCTTCCGGTCCGGCTTCCGCATGCCTTTTTCCGGGCTTCCGGCCTGACCCTGCCGCGTCCCGGTTCCCGGCTATCCGCCGCGCCCGGCCGCGTCTGTATGTGTTTCCCGGCCTGTGGGAGACCGTCCATGTCTGTCTGCGGCTGACAGGATTTTTAAGCCTGCCTGCAGGTCCCTGCGCCTGCTGTAAAAGATCATTTCTTTCTCCCCCCTTCCGGCTGTGCCCCGCTCCGGCATCAGAATATCTTTGTCGAGAACTCGATCCTGTTGATCGTCTGCTGCCCTTCCTGTCCGGACACTTCCTCCGCCGTATTCGTCACCGTCAGGCTCTCCGGCTCTTTTCCTTCCGCCATGTGGATGACGCGGTTCGCTCCCGCTCCAAAGCCCGGGTCGTCGAGGAACTCGATGCTGATCTTCACTTCCGCCTGCGGCTCGACCTCCTGCTCATCCACGTAGAACCCGATGTTGTAGACGCGCATGTACAGCTCTTCCTCTGTCTCCAGCTCCGTCTCTTCCGCGCCTTCGGTTTCGTCTTCCAGACTGACAGCCTGGATTCCCTCTTCTTCTGTTTCGGTTTCCTCAGCCTTCCTGTTTTCCTCTTCCATGATCTCCCGCACGGCCTCAAAGCGCTCTTTGTAACGCTCATCGTCCTGCGGCACTTCCACCGCCACCAGCTTCGCGTTCTCCGGAATTCCTGCCTCCGCCGTGTATTCCGCCGTCACGCGGACCTTTCCGTCGTTGAACACTTTGTTGTGGACCGTCTGCGACGGCTTCTGCGGCAGCCTCCCGTATCCGATGACAGCCGCGTCGCCTTTCGCGTACACGACGCTCTTTACTTCATCTTCCATGTCTCCGGCGATGACGCTGATCCCGCCGACTCCTGTTTCCGTGGTCCCTTCCAGGATGCCCACGTGGTCCGCGGCTCCGTCCGCGTCCGTGTCCAGGAATACCAGGTCGCCCTTTGTGGCCTCATACTCCGCCGGACTCTCATACAGCCCGTATGTCTGCAGCATCCCGGCCAGGGCCCCGCAGCTTCCCGCTCTCGGTACGGAGGTGCGCGGCACTTCCGCGTAGTTCAGGCAGAAGGAGACGAACATCGCATCCCAGTCTCCGTACGGTTCCCCGTACCACTGGCCGTATCTTGTGATTCCCTTCTGCTCCCCATTCTCATCGAGGATGAAGTTCTCCGTGCTTTCCTTTACGCCAAGCTGTGTCAGGGCAACCGCTGTCAGGTCGTCTCCCCACATGCCGGTGAGCTCTGTGCCTGCCGTGGCCGCTTCCCAGTCCTCGTCTGTCTCAAGGTCCGCTTCCGGATCGCTGCCTTCGGCCTCCGTCTCAGTCTCGTCTTCCAAGTGGTCCCATTCGTCCCACTCAGTCTCGGTTTCGTCCTCGAGATCCTCCCAGCTCCAGTCCCACTCGCCTGTCTCTGCTTCAGTCTCATCCTCGAGGTCTTCCTCACTCCAGTCCCATTCGCCTGTTTCAGCTTCCGTTCCAGTTTCGTCTTCGAGGTCTTCCCCGCTCCAGTTCCAATCGCCTGTCTCTGCTTCTGTTCCGGTTTCATCCTCAAGATCTTCCTGACTCCAGTCCCAGCCTCCGGTCTCGGCTTCCGTTCCGGTTTCGTCCTCGAGGTCTTCCTCACTCCAGTTCCACTCGCCTGTCTCGGCTTCTGTTCCAGTTTCGTCCTCGAGGTCTTCCTCACTCCAGTCCCAGCCGTCTGTCTCGGCTTCCGTTCCGGTTTCATCTTCGAGGTCTTCCTCGCTCCAGTTCCATTCGCCTGTTTCTGGTTCTATGTCTTCATCCGTTGACATTTCCGTATCAATTTCCGTTTCTGTGTCTTCGTCTGTTGACATATCTGTTTCAGTGTCCGTTTCCGGCTCCTCTGTGAAGCTTTCCGTATCTGTATCGGTTTCCGTTTCTTCCTCTCCCGTGAGGATTTCGGTATCTGTCTCTGTTTCCGGTTCTCCTGTTTCCGATTCTATGCCATCGTTTGTTGACATTTCCGTGTCATTTTCCGTTTCTATGTCTTCATTCGTTGGCATCTCTGTTTCCTGAAGTCCGGATTCTGTGTCGCTGTCTGTCGACATTTCCGTGTCCGTTTCCGGCTCCATGTCTTCGTCCGTTGACATCTCTGTTTCGGTGTCTGTTTCCGGCTCTTCCGCGTCCGCCTGAGACGGTTCCTCGAGGGTATCTGTTTCCGCTTCTGTTCCTTCCGGCGTCATGCCCACGGCTGCTTCCGTCTCATTTTCCGGATTCTCCGCCATGGCTTCCGTCTGCTGTGTATCTGTCTGGCCTTCCACCGCTTCCGGCTGCTCTCCGGTCTGACTCTCCGTCATTGTTTCCGGCTGCTGTGCCTCCGTCTGACCTTCCGCCATCTCCGGCTGCTCTCCGGTCTGATCATCCGCCACCGTTTCCGACTGTATGTCGATCTGGCCTTCCGCTGTTTCTGTCTCCTGTGCTTCCGTCTGGCCTTCTACCGCTTCCGGCTGCTCTCCGGTCTGACTCTCCGTCATCGTTTCCGGCTGCTGTGCCTCCGTCTGCTGCTCCGTCTCCGCCGGGACTGTCTCCTGTTCCGGCGCTCCGCCTGTGTGGTTCTCTTCATCCGGTTCTTCCGCTTCCCCCTGCGACGGGTTCTTCGGAATCCTTGCGTATCCCGCGATCCGGTTTATGTTCGTTGGGTCTTCCATGCTGTAGTAGAAGGATTCTATCCTTCCCTCCGCGTTATCCGTCAGCACCATGATGGCTTTCAGCATCTTGACTTTCTCGCCTGTCGCCTCCACGGTCGTCTTCTCCGCATCCACCCGGATTACGATCCCCGCGTGGTCGATCCTGTCGTCCTCATATCCCAGTGTCCCGGCGTCCGCGTCCTGGTCCAGGAACACCACGTCCCCTTCCTTCGGGATCTTTGAGGAATCCTTATAACGGCCTGCCGCCCGGATCTGCGCCACCCAGTCCGCGTAGCCGGTGTAGCCGCCCGCCCCGTCCGAGGCCTGCGGGATTCCTTCCACCCCGCTGAACTGAAGCGCTGCGTCAACCAGGCTGCGCCCGTCTTCCAGGCATCCCGTGTGGGCTTTCGCCGCCGCCACGACGTCGTCCGCCCAGGTCCCTGTCAGGGTAACTTCCGAGAGTCTCTGGTCAAGCTGGTTCTGTTCCTCCTGCCGCTGCGCTTCCAGGGCCTGAACTTCCTGCTCCTGCTGCTCCGGTGTCAGCTGCGTTCCTTCTTCCGGCGCTGCCGTGCCGTCTCCCGACAGGTCAACTTCCAGCTCCCCGCCGGAGGGTTCCTCTTCATTTCCCTGCTCCGGAGGAACATCTGTCACACTGTTCCCCTGCGGGCCCATGATCACGCCGACTGTAATTCCCTGTCCTCTGGCGTAACAGTCCTCCGTGTGCGTATGTTCTTCTTTCCCGCACATCTGCACGCCGTTCTCAAAACATTCTTCCGTATGCGTATGCTCTTCCATCCCGCATACCGTCTGGCGCTCCGCCGTCATGGCAGGCAGGATCAGCGCGTATGTCGTGCAGAATACGACCAGCCCTGCCAGCACGCCCACGATGTTCCTCCAGCGCCTGCTCAGCCTCTGCTCTCTTAAAAACCTTGCCGCCCGTGTGAATATGCTCTCCACTGCTGTTCCTCCTCCCTGCTCCGGTCGCCCTATTCCGGCTTCCCTATTTTATCCAGCGGCCACAGCCTCATGACCAGCTTCCCTACGATCTGTTCCTCCGCCACACACCCGATCGATGTGCTCCGCGAGTCCACCGACACGCTCCGGTGGTCTCCCATCACAAAGATCCTCGATTCCGGCACCTGGTACGGCAGCGTGATGTCGCACTCCCCGAGCGCCTTCTCTTCCAGGTACGGCTCATCCAGCGGTTCTCCGTTGACGAACACGTTCCCTTCCTCGTCGATGTTCACCCAGTCCCCCGGCCCCGCGATCACACGCTTCACCAGGATCTTGTTGTTATAATAGAATGCGATGATGTCCCCGGGGCTGAACTCGCTCCCCTTCAGGGAAACGAGGATGTCCCCGCTCTCAACCGTCGGCGTCATCGAGGTGCCGTAGATCTGGAGCACCGGCATCCACAGCGTCGCCACCAGGATGGCCACCGCCGCGACCACAACCAGTGAATACACCGTGCTGCGCAGCGTGCTCCGGTACCTGCGTTTGTACCGCTCCCGCTTCAGCTCCCGCTCGATCTCCGGAATATCCGGGATCACGGGCTCCTTCCTTCTCTTCTTTCTGCCCATTGCTCAGCCCCTGCTTTCCGCCTTCCCTCTCACGGCTCCGGCTTCCCTTCCGCCGCGCGCTTCACGTTCTCCAGATACTGGTCCGCGGCTTTCTGCGCCGCCTCGAACACGCCGTTGAGCTTCAGCGCCGCCTCCGCGATCGAGCCCGACTCCGCGATCAGGATCTCTCTTGCCTCAAGGTTCTTTTTTGCCTCTTCCAGTTCCTTTTCCAGCTGCTGCTTCTCTCTGCTCTGAATCAGGAGCATCTCCAGCAGCTCCGCCCTGGTCAGCTTTTTTAATTCCTTATCTGTCATAGAAAACCTCCCGCTCCCACGGCTTTCCGCCATCCATCCTGTTTCTGGTTTATTTTATGTCCGGCCGTCTTCCGCCGTTCCTGATTTCTGTTCTGTTTTTTCCTGTCCGGAAGTTCCATCCAGGTCACTGCAGATATAACGCAGGAGCTCCATCTCGCTCCGGAACTTCCTCGCGCACGTCCTCTCCGGATCCATCAGCAGGCCCTGCCACCCGCTCTGCCTCCGGCTCTGCACGATGATGTCGAACGTCCGGCAGCTGCCGGCCTGTCTGTCGATCTCCTCATCCTCCATGATCTGAGCCGGTATGCAGATACTGCCCTTCAGTTTCTGCCGGCCCTCAAACGTACGCCTCGCCTGGAACGCCTGCGGATATCCCACGCGCTCAAACAGGTTATCCATCTCCAGCAGCAGTTCCCCGCATCCCCCAAACAGGAGCGGCACGAGAAGCATTTTATTGTACGCCCTGCCGGACAGATCCTCCACGTATCCGTCGATACAGAGCCTTATCATATTAATTGGAAAAACAGCCGCACTGCTCATTTTTCCGCCACCTCCCGTTTCTGCCACTGGCTGGAGAGTTCCTCCAGCTCATACTTCAGTTCTATTTTCCGGTTCCTCACCTTCTTCATGAAGTTTTTCCGGATCCTGTTCACTACCGCTATGCCGGCTTCGTAGGAACACGACGACAGCAGTATCACATACTGTGTCGGGCCGTTCCTGGACACCACGTCTCCGATTCGGAGGGTATCCCTTATCACCTGCTCCAGGAGGCTGGCCGCCTCGAGCAGCCCGCTGTCCAGTATCGCCCCGCTCCAGAAGTTCCCGACGCGCTGAACGGTCAGCAGCAGCATGTACTCGGAGATTCCGATACGCCCGATCCGCCTCATCTCCAGACGGAAAATCTGGCGGAAGATCTGATAGTCGCAGAAGAACGCGCCCTGCGGCTCTTCCTTTTCCTCTGCGTCCTCCATGATGCTCGCGATGTTGTTCAGCTGTATCCTTCCCTCTGTCACCACATTATGGAATATCTCCTGCAGTTTTTGAGGCATTTTTATACCAAGATTTTCGTAAAACTGCTTCTTTACGCTTTCATACTGATCCATCGCCTGATCGTATTTCTGCTGCTTCTGGAGGCTCCTGACAAACCAGATCTGAATGTCCTCGTCCAGCGGTTCATGCTCCTCCACTTCCTGGCAGAGCCCTTCCAGTTCTTCCCATCGTCCTGCCTGCTCATAAATGCCGCCCAATACTTTTGCGGCCTTCAGGTAAGTCGCCTGATAGCTTACAATCTGTGGCTGCAGCCACGCGCCGTATGTCAGTCTGACGGAAACATCGCCCCGGTAACTGGCGACCGCCTGCCGGCAGAGCTCTTCTCTGGCCGGACCGTCCGGCAGTTTCTTTATCTCTTCTCCCAGTTCTTCAAATTGTTCATAATCCGTCTCGATCGGGATTTCCGGGTTCCACTGGTATCCACCCGGCTGTGTGCAGATGTAATTCTCCGGTCCCAGTACCTTCAATACGCTTCGAAGACGATAAATCAGATTTTTCAGCGCATTCTCCGGATTCTTTGAGTTCCCCGACCAGAACAGTTCGCTCAGCCTTTTCCCTGTTACTACTTTCTCCCTGTGGCTGATCATATAGACCAGCAGCTGCACCAGTTTGCTTGCACGGATGTCCTCTTCCCTGAGAACAGTCTCTCCATTTGACAGGGAAAAAGTTCCAAATATCGTCGCTTCCAGCACTTTTCCTGCCCTCTCTCTTATTCCCCTTCTGTCCTCTCTGCTTCCTGTTCCAGATCATCTTCCTCGTCAATGATCGCGGAATCCATAAGGTGCAGCATTTCCATCACACTGCGGAAGGATATTTTTTTATTCCCCTGGACCCAGAAGATCTGTCCCTGCCAGGTACATTTTTGATGATCGACAACCTCCACGATAAAGGTCTGTTTTTTCGTTTCTTTTATATTCATAGTCTCCCGCTCATTTATCCTTTAATATTTTCGATATTACATTCCTGTTACATCCAATTATATTCCGGAGTTGGTCACAAGCTGGTCATTTTGGTATATTTTCTCCCCCTTTTTGGAAAAAAAATCTTCCCTTCCTTGTAAAATCAAGGAGAGAAGACTTTCTTCCTGTGTATATTCTTTCTGTCTTTATTTCCAAGTGAAAGAGCTGCCCTGGCCGGGCCTGTCCGCGGCTCCCCCGCTTCCCATCTCACGGGGAAATCCGCAGGGCATGGTCACAACATTTTTCCGGAAAATTCATCGGAAGAGGGATGCTCTGGATGCTGTCACACGGCTCCGTCCTCAGTGCTCTACCAGCATAATTCTTTTCCATTTTCCCTGCGCGTACCGCGCCATGCACGCGAGTCCCGTGATCAGCCAGGTAAGTCCGGTCGTGTACCAGACAGCCCAGTACCCCAGCACGGGCAGCGCCGCCAGAATCATCGAGAAACCGATACGCCCGATCACCTCGACGAGTCCGCTGACAAACGCGAACATCGAATCCCCGGCGCCGTTCATCAGGCTGCGCGCCGCATAGATCATCCCGAGCGGGATGTAGAAGAGGCTCGTGATGCGGATTGCCCTGCCGCCGATCGCCACGACTCTGTTGTCATTGACAAACAGGCGGATAAAGCTGTCTCCCCAGATGTACATCATCACACACATGATCACACTGAACGCCACGACGAGAACTGCCGAGCGGTGGTATCCTTTCTGCACCCTCTGGATATTTTTCGCACCGAGATTCTGCGCCGTGAAGGTCGCGACCGCCATACCGAGCGAGTTGAACGGCTGCTGCACAAGCTGTTCAATCCGCGAAGTAGCCGTGAACGCCGCGATCACATCCTCGCCGAAGCGGTTGATGATGCTCTGCAGTGCCACGCAGGAGAATGCAATCAGGCTTCCCTGCGCGCCAAACGGAATACCGAGCTGCAAAGAGCGTATAATAAGGAAGCGATCCGGCCGGAAGTTCTCCCGTGAAAGCCGGAAGTAAGGGTTGCGTGCCAACGCATAGAAGATACAGCCGAAGGCCGATACCGCCTGCGCGAAGATCGTCGCAATCGCCACGCCCGCGACTCCCATGTCAAATACCAGAACCAGCACGAGATCCCCGATCACGTTCAGCACGCTCGCCACGACAAGAAACACGAGCGGCGTCTTTGAGTCGCCGAGCGCCCGCAGCATGGCGGCGATCCCATTGTACAGGACGACCGAGATGACTCCGCCGCAGACGATTCTCGTGTACAGCAGCGCATCCTCAAAAATCGCGTCCGGCGTATTCAGAACAATCAGAATCTGGCGTGAAAGCAGCAGCGAGACGACGCTGACGATCACTCCCATGCCAAGCAGCAGATAGACCGCGTTTCCGATCACATCCTTCACCCGCTTCGCGTCCTTCTTCCCGAAATACTGGGACATCAGTACGCCCGTCCCGGTCGCAAACCCGTTGCAGAGCGCAAAATAGAAAAAATTCAGCGACGCCGTCATTCCGACCGCCGCCAGGGCATTCTTGCCCACATAGTTTCCCACAATGATCGAATCGACCATGTTGTAGAACTGCTGAAAAATGTTCCCGACCAGCATCGGAAGGGAAAATTTCAGTAAAAGAGACGTCTCGTTCCCGGACGTCATATCACATACATATTGTTTTGCCATTTCAATCCTCTCCCCTGTTCTAACATGTAAAACGCGCCCGCAACAGTCAGAGACGTCCGGCCGCGTTTTTATCCTTACCTATTCTATTCAGAACAGAAGAGTTGTCAAGTATTTTTTATCCTTTCAGTTCGATGACTTCCTGTTCGGTGACGCCAAACGCCTTCGCAGCCTCGGCGACAGTACATCCATTTAGAAGACTGCGCAGAATCCATATGTCGCGTCTTGATCGTTCAGTTTCTTTCTGCATTTGTTCCTGCAGTTGTCTCTGCTTTTCCCGCTCTTCTTCTACTGCCTGTTTTATCGCTTCCTGTTTTTCCCGTTCAAATATCATTCCAACTTTTGTCATCTGTATCCACCCCTTTACATCCTGTGAAAGTTCCTCGTCAATGATTTTATCCGCAAAAGTCACAAGTCCGGATAGCGCGAACAGCTGTTTTTCCCGTTCTTCAAGCCTCTGGGCAAGAGATACACATTTTCTCAGAAGAATTCTCTGTTCTTCCCTGTTCTCTACTGTCAGGGGCAGGATGATCAGTTCCATCAGCTCGTCATCTTCCAGATTTCTCTCCGATTCTGCCTTTTTGCTTATCTTCTGAAACACTTCTTCCGTATGAATGCCCGAAAGATATCCCGGCTCAATCTGCAGGCGCAGGCTCCCGATATCCAGCACCGTCTTTACATGCTTCACATTCGATGTATAAATAACGATCATCCGGATCTTCGGAAAACGGATTCCAGCGTCGTACAGCCGTTTCAGCGTGCGGGCAATGTAATTGATGTATTTGATCTTGTCCTTGCTGCGGCTGCCGCTCTCATAATCGATCAGGGCATAGCTCCCGTCTTCCATCTGGAACAGATTATCCATGCGAAGTTCGTTCACCTCGATTGCCGGCAGGTTTGTCGGCAGAACCTTTGTGATCCTCGAAGAAGAGATGCCATAGACCCGGAGGGATTTTTCTCTCAGTCCCTCGGCAAAGATCTTCGACGCGATGTCCTTGTTCTGATAGGAGATATCCGGGGAAGAACCGGATTCTTCCGGCCCGTCTGAAACGGAAACCAATTCTGTCAGATCCCCGGACTCTTCCGGTTCAGCCTGCTTTGCGGATGCATCTACAGGAACATTTTTCTTTTGTCTTGTTCTTTTCATGCTTCTTTTTTGTTTCTCCTTTCTATTGTAACTGTTTTTACAGGATTTTCAAGTCTTATTTTTTATTGTAAATATGGATAATTATATGATTTTGAAAAATCAGAATTTTGATATGTTTTAAAATGATATACTGTTACATGATAAGATTTGTAATTATTGTAAAGTGACCTTTATTTCGCATGATACCATAAGGCAGAAGAGAATGTCACGATAAAAAATTTTTTTGAAGCAGGGTCTCACATACAACACTTCTGTCCAGCTGTAAAGGCCGGAATTCCCTGTAAAATCAAGGAATTTCGGCCCACTTCTGTCCTTCAGGTGTCGAAAACAAAATTCTATTCAGAACAGAAGAGTTGTCAAGTGTTTTTTATCCTTTCAGTTCGATGACTTCCTGCTCGGTAACACCAAACGCCTCCGCAGCCTCGGCGACAGTACATCCATTTAGAAGACTGCGCAGAATCCATATGTCGCGTCTTGATCGTTCAGTTTCTTCCTGAAGTTGTTTTTGTAATTGTCTCTGTTGTTCCTGCAGTTGTCTCTGCTTTTCCCTCTCTTCTTCTACTGCCTGTTTTATCGCTTCCTGTTTTTCCCGCTCAATTATCATTCCAACCTTTGTCATCTGTATCCACCTCCTCACATTCTTTGAAAATTCCTCGTCAATGATCTTATCCGCAAAGGTTACAAGCCCGGATACCGCGAATATTTGCTTTTCCCGTTCTTCAAGCTCTTGGGCAAGAGACACACATTTTCTCAGAAGAATTCTCTGTTCTTCCCTGTTCTCTACTGTCAGGGGCAGGATGATCAGTTCCATCAGCTCGTCATCTTCCAGATTTCTCTCCGATTCTGCCTTTTTGCTTATCTTCTGAAACACTTCTTCCGTATGAATGCCCGAAAGATATCCCGGCTCAATCTGCAGGCGCAGGCTCCCGATATCCAGCACCGTCTTTACATGCTTCACATTCGATGTATAAATAACGATCATCCGGATCTTCGGAAAACGGATTCCAGCGTCGTACAGCCGTTTCAGCGTGCGGGCAATGTAATTGATGTATTTGATCTTGTCCTTGCTGCGGCTGCCGCTCTCATAATCGATCAGGGCATAGCTCCCGTCTTCCATCTGGAACAGATTATCCATGCGAAGTTCGTTCACCTCGATTGCCGGCAGGTTTGTCGGCAGAACCTTTGTGATCCTCGAAGAAGAGATGCCATAGACCCGGAGGGATTTTTCTCTCAGTCCCTCGGCAAAGATCTTCGACGCGATGTCCTTGTTCTGATAGGAGATATCCGGGGAAGAACCGGATTCTTCCGGCCCGTCTGAAACGGAAACCAATTCTGTCAGATCCCCGGACTCTTCCGGTTCAGCCTGCTTTGCGGATGCATCTACAGGAACATTTTTCTTTTGTCTTGTTCTTTTCATGCTTCTTTTTTGTTTCTCCTTTCTATTGTAACTGTTTTTACAGGATTTTCAAGTCTTATTTTTCATTATAAATATGGGTAATTATATGATTTTTAAGAAATCAGAATTTTTGATATATTTTAAAATGATGTATTATTACCTGATAAGATTTGTAATTATTGAAAAGTGATCTTTATTTCGCATGATATCACAAAGTAGAAGAATATGCAATACTAAATTGTAAAATTTTCAAACTCCCAAAAATAAAAGGCGCCCGAATCTACAGCAGAAATATGCTGTTTTCGCAGCGCCTTAACATACTGATGACTTCTCCTGTCTGAACTTCAGGGCCAGTCTCAGCCCTGCATCATCTGCTTCGCCTGCGCCATCAATTCCATATCGGACTTGTTCACCCGGATATTGGAACAGATCGTCTTTCCGTCCGAGGTTGTGAGCCGCATCTCGATTACGCTTCCCTCATCGACCTTCTCCGCGGCCGCGCTGAAAAAGCTCTGCACTTTCGGATGGTCCTGCTGAAACCGGTCCATCATATTTTTGATCTGCATCATCTGCAACGGATTCATAATTTTTCCTCCCTGCCGCATTTTTTCATTTACTGCACGAACAATGAACCATCACCTTTCGGCAGATGATTTTCATGTTTCGCGCTCTGTTAATGGTTATTTTGTATATATTATCTTCTTAATTAATGTGTTTTTTGTACTGATATTACAATTTTTTGTAGACAATTTCCGTTTTTTCTGCTATGCTCTTACAAAGACACCACAGGAAGAAAGTTACTGTTCACCCCGTTCACTCGTTACTGTTCACTCCCCTGCAGGCCGTGGACGTAACAACGCCTTGCGATGCGAGGTGTGAACTGTAATCCTTTATCATCTCAGAATTTACAGGAGGACGCGCATGGATGAAATTAAGCTTTACAGAAAACGAATCATCCC
>CANQAR010000110.1 GCA_947588845.1 uncultured Lachnospiraceae bacterium | reverse complement strand
AAACAGCGGCAGAAGTACTCTTCTTTCCTCTCTGGCCGCGCCCGGAGCGCCCGCGCTGGAGTGTACCGCCCTGGTGCTGAACATCAATTACGGGAAGAACCGGGAGCTGATGGAGAAATGTGGGAAGCTCGGGGAATACGCGCAGTTCGTGGCCTGCATGCGGAGACACATGAAAGGGAAGACAACGGAAAAAGAGAAGCTGGAAGCGGTAAACGCAGCAGTGGACGAATGCATCCGGAAAGGGATCCTGAAAGATATCCTGATAAAGAACCGGGCGGAGGTAGTGGCAATGAGCTTTTGGGAATATGATGCGGAACGACACCTGAAGATTGAGAAAGAAGACAGCTACAATGATGGATTTCAGGATGGAATAAAGCAGGGAATTGAGCAGGGGATCGAGAGTGAGAAAAACAACACGCTGCGTGAGAGGGAACGCGCGGATGCTGCTGAAAACCGCGCGGACGTTACTGAACAGAAGCTTGTCCAGTTACAGGAAGAACTCCGGAAACTGCGCGAAGGACTGGCAGGAGCTGGCTGAAAATTGAACTGATTTCACAGACAATGGTAACTTTTTCCTGTCCTCCCTGGCCGCGCCCGGGGACCCCGCTCTGGAATGTACCACACTGGTACTGAACATCAGCTATGGGAAGAGCCAGGAGCTGATGGAGAAATTGTAACGGCATTTCATTATATTGGAAATGGTTCCCATGGCAGACCAGACAGACAGAATCCCACAGAAGACACACCGTCTCGCTGTTCCGGGATACGTATCCTCGGGAGCTGTACGCGGCGCTGCGGTCGTCGGGGAGGAATATAGAGGAGAAGTATCCGGGGATCTATTATGTGACGGGGAACATCATGTTTGCCATGCAGAGCGTGGTGACGGGCCGTTTTGAAGCGGACAGCCACAGCCCGCTGCGGATCCTTTCCATGGATGCAGGGAAGGAAAATGTCAGAAGGTTCTGCAGGAGATTTCGAACCTGAAAACGCCCGGGGACCGGACTGACAATACGCAAACAGAAAAATATCCCGCGGCAGTTCAGATCTTTCAAAAGATCAGGACCCTGCGGGATATTTTCGCAGCTCGTGCTGTACGAACACCAGAATGCTCTCTGTTATACGTGCCTGAATTGACACGGCGGACCTGTCTGAGCAGATCCGCCTCTTTTCTTATTTTTATATATTATGATACCGGAGTCAGCGGGACACTGTCCTTCCCATCTTCTTCGCGATCTCCCTGACCCGCTCCGCTGCGTAACCGGTATAACGCATAATCTTTGCCATCGGCTCATCATCCTCGATCATCATCCGGGCTATCGAGACATTCCGGTTCTCTTCTCCCTGCTGCAGGGCATAGTCTTCAATCGCCTGTCCAAGACTGCTCATTCTCTCCACCTCCCTGTTTATTTCCTCCGTCATCGCTATTCCAAATTTTCCCTCAAGCCTCTTCTTCTTTTCCTCCGCCGCCAGCTCCCGTGAAAACAGCGTGTTCAGCAGATCCAGGATCTCCTCCCTGCTCTCTTCCCCGGCTTCCCCGAGGTTCACGATCACCACTTCCATCAGGTCATACTGCCTCTTCTTCGCGTCTGACCTCCCGCACCTCACTTCCTCCTGCGTATGGTACCTCAGGATCCCGTTCCTCCTCCTCTTCGCGGGATCCGGACAGATCCAGATGCTGTACACTTTCCTTATCTTCTGGTACTCCCCATCCGCAAATACCGTCCCGTACTGCTCCGAAATCATCCTCGCACAGTAATAGTATCCCCGCGCCACCAGCGGATATCCGGGGTTGTCGTCCCCCTGCACCTCCAGGTTTATAATCACCTGCACCGGCTCCTCCTCCGGATCTTCCGACGGAACGCAGGCATTGAAGCGGATATCAAAATATACCGTCTGTTCCTTTATCCCGGCCGCCTCCGCTCCGGACAGCTCTACCCGGCTGTCCCCGCTCAGCTTCTTCTCCCTGTCCGGGTGGTCCTGGTGCACCGCCCTCACCGACAGCTCTGCCTCCCCGGGCAGGCACTTCTCCTGGATGAACCGCGGGCTGTACGCGGCAAATTCCCCCGCACAGGACTTCAGGATCCACGCCGCGACAGCCTTGTAGGACAAAAGCTTCTTCGCACATTCATCGTACCTGGCTTTGTCCGCCGCCACATCAATGACGCTGGCAAGGCCGCTCTGTTTCCCCCCTGCTTCCTTTTCCATTTCAGTCATCCCCCATACTGTTTCCGGATTTCCCCTGTTATCCTGTTCATTGTACCATAGCAGTCACATGTTGTCAATAAATTTCCAATTATATGTTAAATTTTATATTTATAAACTTGAGAATCATGCTATAATACATTTAAAAATCATTATAAGATATTTTTATCATTTATTATTTTATCGTTTATTAAATCCTGCCTGATTTTCTTCTGTTATAACATGCCCCTGCGGGGTCTTCAGTATTTCGCGGCGATGTACCGCACGTATGTAAAGGTGAACGGATACAACCCGCACCGAAGGAAAGTGATTCCTCTGCCGATTCCCCAGTACATCGTTTTCTACAACGGGGAGGAAAAATGCCGTGAGATCTGGGAGATGAAGCTATCAGACGCATTCCTGCTTCCGGAAGGACAGGAAAACAGCGACAGACGCACTCTTCCATCCTTCCTGTCTACGCCCGGGGCGCCTGCTCTGGAATGTACCGCCCTAGTGCTGAACATCAATCACGGGAAAAACCGAGAGCTGATGGAAAAATGTAAAAAGCTTGGGGAATACGCGCAGTTTGTAGCCTGCATGCGGAGGCATATGAAGGGAAAGACGACGGAAAAGGAAAAGCTGGAAGCAGTAAATGCGGCGGTGGACGAATGCATCCGGAAGGGAATCCTGAAAGATATCCTGATAAAGAACCGGGCGGAGGTGGTTGCGACGAGCTTTTGGGGATACGACGCAGAACGGCACCTGAAGATCGAGAAGGAAGACAGCTACAATGATGGATTTCAGGATGGAATAAAGCAGGGAATTGAGCAGGGAATCGAGAGTGAGAAAAACAACACGCTGCGGGGGAGGAAACGCGCGGATACAGAGAAAAACCGCGCAGACGCTGAGAAAAATCGCGCAGACACGGCAGAGCAGGAACTCTTTCGGCTACGGGAAGAATTCCGGAAACTGCGCGAAGAGCTGGCAGGAGCCAACTGAAAATTGAACTGATTTCACAGACAATAACAGTTCTCTCTTCCCTGGCTACTCTCGGGGTACCCGCTCTGGAAGGCACCACACTGATGCTGAATATCAACTACGGGAAGAACCGGGAGCTGATGGAGAAATTGTAACGGCATTCATCATATTGGAGGTGGTTTCCATGGCAGACCAGCCGGACAAAATCGCGTGGTATCCGGGGTTTTACGGCGCCGCCGAGCTGGAGCTCCGCGCGGATTCCGACATGCTGACATTCATACAGGAATATAATCTGAGCAAAGAGCCTCTCCGCGCGGAACTCCTCGTCATCCGGAAAGAACCCGACGTACAGATTTCAAACGAGATCGGGAAGATCTTTAAGGGGCACAACATCATTGAATACAAGAATCCCGACGACGGCCTTACCATCGACGACTTTTACAAGGCGGCTGCGTACGCCTGCCTGTACAAGTCGCTCGGGCAGACGGTGGACCAGTATCCCGAAACGGATACTACGGTCTCGCTGTTCCGGGATACGTATCCCCGGGAGCTGTTTTCCGCGCTCCGGTCGTCGGGGCGGAGCATAGAAGAAAAGTATCCGGGGATCTATTATGTGACGGGGGACGTCATGTTTGCCACGCAAGTCGTGGTGACGGGCCGTCTTTCTGCGGACATCCACAGCCCTCTGCGGATCCTTTCCGGAAATGCGGGGAAGGAAGACGTCAGAAGGTTCCTGCAGGAGATTTCGGCCCTGAAGACACCCTGAGACCGGAACAATGCCGACGCGGTGCTCCAGGTGAGCATATCCGCCAACCGCGGACTGTATGAGGATGAGGAAAAGTCTTATGTGTGAAGCTTTGGAAGATCTGATGAAAGATGTGATTGATGAGAGGGGCAATCAGGCTGTCAGCTTTTCCTCTTCTTTTTCTCTGGACAAATTCAAATACATATGATATAATGCATTTAATAATCAGTATTAAATAATAATTCATCTTTTCTTATCTTTTGTTTTATTGTCTGTTAAATCTTATATTACATTTCATGCTGATTATCTGATTTATTTCACACTATACTTGCAATCATTCTGCGATATTGCTACAATGAAGGAGGAAGGAACATTTGAAAGCAGACATTGTAACCAAAAATTTTATCAGCGACAACCACATCTTCGCCGACCTGTTCAATCAGTATATCTACGACGGAAGGCAGGTCCTTGTGCCCGAACAGCTCGAAGAGCGCGATTCCACGGAAATCTCGCTCCCCTACGGAGACGACGCCGCCGTGGTGCCCGTCCAGAAGTTCCGCGATGTGAAAAAGCTCTGTGCGGCAAAGACGGACGGAAAGACGGATTACGTCCTCTACTGCGCGGAGGCACAGCTCAAGGTTCATTACGCAATGCCTGTCAGGAACAGCCTGTATGATGCACTGGCCTACGCAGAACAGGCAGAGGCGGCGGCAAGGTCACACCAACACACGCTGAAAGAAGCCCGGAAGAAAGCAAAAGCAGAGCAGGCCCTGAAAGAGTCTCGCGGCATCCGGGAAACCAGACGTACAAAGAAAAACTCTCGAAGCAAAGAAGAAGAGATCGCAGCTGAAAAGAAAAAACTCGACTCCGGGGAGTTTCTCGGGGGCTTCTGGAAGGAGGACCGCCTGATCCCGGTGGTGACGCTGACAGTCTGGCTGGGTGACGGGGAATGGGACGGGCCGCTGAGCCTGTTCGAGATGCTGGACAGACGGGATCCGGAGCTTCTGCCCTACATGAACAACTACCGGATGAATCTGGCGGCTCCGGGAATGATGACCGACGAGGAGATCCTGAAGTACCAGACCGGCCTGCGGGAGGTGATGTTCTTTATTAAGTATTCAAAAGACAGGAAGAAGCTGGCGGAAATTATGGATTCAGACAGGGAACGGTTTGAAAACCTGGAACGGCGGGCGGCAGACATGATCGAGGCCGTCACAGGCACCAGGATGCACCATGAGGAAGGAGATGAGACAGTGAACGTGTGTAAAGCAATTCTTGATATCCAGCAGGAAGCATATGATCAAGGGAAACTTCAAGGCAAACTTGAAGGGGAACAAAACGAACGGACCAACACGCTGAGGGAGAAGGAGCGCGCCGATGCAGCAGAAAACCGAGCGGACGCAGCAGAAAACCGCGCCGATACAGCAGAAAACCGCGCCGATGCAGAAAAAAGCCGGGCGGATGCAGCAGAACGGGAACTCCTCCGGCTGAAAGAAGAGATTCGGAGACTGCGCGTTCAGCTGGCCGGAGGAAATTAAAATTATTCTGCCGGAATGTTTGGGGAAATGGGAAAAGAGACCGGTAAGGAACAGCGCGGCGGATCTGCCTAAACAGATTAATCATAATCAATGACTTTTTCTGCATTCCTGCGGCAGACTGACTGACCCGGGGGAGCAGGTCCTCGCAAAAGCTCCGGTCCGTGTCATCCAGACGTTTCGAAATCTCTGTGAGAAGATATTTGAAGCAGTTATAAGGTTTCAAATTGTTTGCCTTCGCAGTCTCAGCAATGCTGTAACTAACCGTGCTCGATCCCATGAAAGGAGCGAATGCCAGTATAGTGGTCTACAGTATCTCTGAGACAGCAAAACTGAACGGACTGAATCCGTATCAGTACTTCAGTTACCTGTTCCCTGAACTGATCCTCGCTCATGGATGAAAAAAGAATGATGGACACATCCGATTTTGAGCACCTGATACCCTGACAAATGTTATAAACAGCGCCGCTGAATGAAGCGGCGCTACTTTAAATGGAGGCGCATGGTTTGACGTTTACATCCTTTCGTCCAGTGTACTGCTCTTTAACAAAAATAAAGTGCGTAAGTTTTTATCACCAGCAACTTACACACTTTATTTTTCATTTCCAAAGAATATTACTTCACCCTCGGAATCTCACAGTTTACTCCGTGTTCCACATTTCTACACTTTTCTCTAAAATCTTTATACTTACACCACAGGTTCCGCCATAAATGAAAGCTTTGCAACAGAACTTTAAACTTCCATAATGGGTATCCCAGCTTACTTACTTTGAGCCAGCCGCCGCTCATTCAGCAGGATCCATCCACCAACAGCCATAAACAGGCTTCCCAGCAGGTATAAATTAAATGATCCTGAACCTCCTGTCTCCGGAAGGGAATAGCCACTAGAGTTAGGAACAAGAAATTCAATCAAAGTCTCCTCATTTTTTTTCTCTATAGCTTTACCATTTAAGTCGCATGCAATCTTACCATCTTTCACTGTAACAGTAATTGGATCTTCCAGTTTGTCGTAACCATCGGGAGCTTTTGTTTCGTACAGATAATAAGTACCTTCTTCCAACTCCACTTCAGATGACCCTTCACCTGTCTTATCAGACCCAGACCACCATTTCAGCACTCCATCCGTGTCAGATGTACCGCTCCATATAATTTCACTGCCTTCTTCCTCTTTCTTCTTTGTACGAAGCTCAAACTCTGCTCCTTCCAGTCCGTTCACCATGGCACTGTCTACTTTGACTACGCGGAAAGGATAAACGGCAGGAGGATCCTTTACTTCGATAGCATCGGTTCCTGTTATATGTTTGACCTTATACTCCTTTTCGTTAAATATTACTGTCTCATCCTCTCTGTCCTTTCCCGGGAAACGGAAGAACTGATAATCTTCGACCAGCATATAACCGTCAGGAGCCTCAGTTTCTACTATTGCGTAGAGGCCATCCCCATATTCACCGTCTTCAATACCGCTCGGAGGACTGATACTGATTCCTCCAAATTCATCTGTCTCGTAATCAGCGTATGCATATAGAGTAATTCTATTACCATTCAAAATAACTGTAATAGGATCTACATCCTTTAAGAGAGAGCTTGTTATCCTACTGGAATACACCCTAAACTTTGCATGTTCAAGCTGATCACCCTGAAGATTCGTCTTCTCGAGATGTACCACAGGTTCACTGGAACCTGTTGCGCTGGAATTGCCTATTTTAAAGAGAGCATTCTTTACCTCAGTCTCAGTCTCATCGGCGTAGAGAGTAGCCGTATTGACAGCCAGTTCCTGATCATTGAGTTCACCGTTTACAATAACTGTATACTTAATCCGAATATATAACTCATCAGGAAGGATAAAATAAATACCACCGCCTTCTTCATTACCTCTAAAGTACTTGTCTGATCCTTTGCCAACATCATCAGAGCTATTGGAACGTGTCATATTTTTCCAGGTATTATCTTCTTTGTCAAAATACTGCACCTCAATTATATATTCTTTCTTTTCATCAGTGAGTAGCTGAAGATTAGGGCTCATTTGATCCACCAGCTTATATTTATCCATACCTATAAACTGATCTTCATCACCCTTCCCACTTACCAGATCTATCGCAAAAGGATTAACCTCCAGAGTATATTCCAGCCAATTCTTTCCTTCTACTGGCGTAAGATCTTTCTGAAGCATATCAGAAGGAATATCAATCGTAGTATCATCCGAAAGAGATACACCCCCAATTCGAAGTTCCGCTTTATTATGGATATCTTTTATCGGATTCCAATCCGTTACTCCTTCTTTCAACTGAAGCTGATATACAAATACATACAGTCTTTTGTCCGAAAAAGATTTCTCTATAGATTTATTTACATAATGGCTGCTATTTCCATCATTTTGTGTTTGATAATCAAAATCCAGCATAGGAGCCTGCAAATGGTTCGATCCGCTTGGGTTAACAGGATCTCTAGCTTCACCAGATTCATCGGCATATTGATAGGTAGCATATGGAGCTCCACCATCATCACTGTGAACCTCAACATACATAGAGCCCGGCACATAGGACATACGCTCATCAAAAGTATCCGTAAAAGTAGGATTTACATCCCCATAATATCTATTATTATGATCTGACCGATAATCAGTAATGTAACGACTCTCATCCTTATCATCTTTATTCCGGAAACTTACCCGGTATTCTACTACACCTTTGCCCAGATATCTGGCCAGCTTTTGGATAGATCCGGTTTCTGGTTTTTTCTCCACATAACAGCTATTCGGTATTTCAACATCCCTACGATAGGAAATGGCCTTATTTTCCATCTTATTTCCCTCATAGAGAAACTCACCCAAACTCTTGCCTGTATCAATTCCATTCTTATCAACTACGATCGTATCATAAGGAATTTTATAAACGATCGTCATACGGGTAGGATAATCTATATCCCAAATGGAATCATGATGATCCAGTGTTTCGTCCTCGCCAAGACCATATTTGGCGACATTAAAATAAATACGAAAAGCCCTGAGGTTTTTGCCTTCCTCAGATCTCTTAGATTCAGATCTCTGCAAAATCTGGAAAGTCTCGCCGATACTTGGATCTCCATCGCCGCTAGTATAGGGAACATTAGCAAATGGTACCTCTTCTCCAGTACTGAGATTCATGACCGTAATGGTAAGATTCTCCGGCACATTCCAGGTAAAATAATCATCCCCAAAATCCAGTTGGTCTTCAATATAGAAATAAGCCTGATCTTTGTGGCCTTTTTCATCACCTGAGTTACCACTCATGGCCTTCATATGACTCGATGGTGGGATATCCACTGTTACAGTGTACTCCAGATACTCCTCTTCTTCATGATCTACAACAGATTTCTGAACAGCCTCACCTACAGGAAGATTTCCGGTCACACCATCTGTGCCTCCCCATACATTAGTTTTCACTGTATTGCTATAGCCGTCTTTCGGCTGGTTATCCCGATCAAAATCAGTATTATAAGTAACCTCAAGATAATCTCCAGATTCCCAATCATAGTCTGGAATCATCTTTTTATTCAATTTATATTGAATTTCCTTTCCGTCAGAACTTAATGTAATACCACCATCCCACTCAATTTCTGTTCCTCCTTTAGGATTTCCATCCTTGTCATAAACGGTAACCTTAATATTTTCTCCCTTGCGGAAAGATAAACCCTCACTTAAAGTATCCGTAATAGTCAGATCAGTTCCCAGAGGATCCCACTTTCCGCTGCCGATTCTGACCTTCCACTCAATGACCTCTTCCTCGTTTCCTTCAGCATCCTTGACCATAACTGTCTTTCCTGACTTGGTTACCTCATCTTTCGAAAGAGGTTTATCAGCATGATCTGTCGCAGGACCAGCGGAGGTATCATCAGGCTTCTTCCCTGAAAAAGAGACATCGTTTTCAGCTACATACGTACTCTCCTGCTGTTTTTCTTCTGATACCTGCCCCTTGTACTCTACAACAAACCGCATTCCCTGACTGAGGGGCGGAAGAGGCTCCAAAGTCCAAGTACCGTTTTTCTCCTGCTTCTTTGCGTTTTCCATCAATCGATCTATTTCTTCCTGATAACGGGCAGTCACATCATTGCCATATGAATCGTAGACAGTCATACCTACAATTTCTTTGAAACTCAGACCATCCCCCATTGTATCTACAAGTTTTCCTTCTTTTACCATACCTGCGGTGACAGACGCCTCCACTGTATAAGTAATGGTGCCACTGCTGGTGCTGTACCATCCTGCAGTTTTCTGTACAACCAAATCCCCTGTAGTACCTACAACTTCCTTATCCTCGATTCTTCCGCTCCACGGATAATCACTTCCTCCGGTCTCATCAATTTTGGTAGGAACCATTTCGAATTCCATATCCAATACCTGATTTTCTCCCTGGAGGAAAAAATCAAAGAGCTCTACTGTCAACTGCCCATCTTCCGTGAGGGTATAAGTACCAATTTGCGTCTGGCCATTCATAATAGGAGCACCATTTTTCGGTTGACATTGGACATTCTCGCCCAAGTTCCAAGTCATGGGGCTGGTAAATTTGGTAAAGTCACCCTTGTCTCCTTTAAAATGAACCTTGAGCTTATAATTATCTCCCACAACCAAAGCCTCGTCGGCACCTACCTCTACCCACTCGCCTTTCTCATTCTGCTTGTAAAAAACTATACCATCAACATAATCTCCCAAATTACTAGAAGGTTCTGCTATCGGCATAGGCTCATCCCCGACAAAAATATACATGTTTTTCCCGGGAACTGTCTCGCCGCTCCCCTCCGTATTATCCTGTCCGGAGGTACTGGTCGTACTTGGAAAGGTAACGAGCTTGTCGTCTTCTTCTATACCAGGCGCTTCAAGAGTACCCCACGCGTATGTCCGTGTTCCCATTCCTCCTGCCGCAAGAGCCACGCCGAGCATCACCATCAACGCCATGCCCAAGATTCCCCGCAAAGTACCTTTTCTGTTTTCCTTCTCTGGCAAACGCCCTGCGGCACCTTTATGTCTTATAAATTTCATCATGCCACCTCCCTAAAACCTTTTCCAGGAACATTCCGGTTTCTCTCTGGACTTCCCTTGTCGCAGCCCGCCCGGTATAAATCTCCTTCTCCTGTCCGCCGTCGGCTGGCTGCATCCGGCTTTCGGCTCTCCTGTTTCACATTCCATATTGCAAATCAGATTTTTCACTTTTTATTCGTTGTTTTCTATCCTGCGCCGCATCTTGTATCAGCGCTCTGTGTATGGGCTGTATGCCCTGTATATTCCTGCATTCATGCCGTTTAATAACGCCGCATGGAACAGGGTGTCTCTGGGACAGGCCTGCCCCTCGCGGCGTCCGTTTTTGTTAAGCTTACAGCAAACATCAATACTAATCTGTCACTTGAATTCCTGTTTCCTGTAATATTTTTATTTATTCCGTAGCCGGTCCTGCTTCAGCCTCCTGCCTTTTCACATCAGATGCTGACTTCCTCCGGCTCCCGCCGGATCACATTTCCCGGCTCTTCTCCGCTTCTGCATGGGATGTATCTGAATTCCACTTCCTCAACTTCCGCCAGATCACATCCGTCCTGTTTTCCGCTTCCTGTTCTGCTTCAGCGGCCTGCCTTTTCATACAATGCAGGCCGCTTCCACTATCTTGCAAACCTTTTTATCTCAGATCCTCCGGCTTACCGTGTCTTCCTCCGTCTTCTCACGAAGAATACCAGCAGCCCCAGAATCACTACGGCTGATCCCGCGAAGATTCCAGCGTACAGGCCGATTGGCGTCTCGTCTCCTGTCCGCACGCTGTTCTGTGTCGGCGGCGTATCCGGATTGTCCGGATTCTCCGGGGTATCCGGATTCTCCGGAATCACCGGCTCTCCCGGCGGCTCCGTCCGCGCGTTCGTGATTACTACGGTATCCTCAGAGTGGTCTCCGCTCAGCGTCACGCTCGTCTTATCCACCGATGCCGTGTAGGTGAAGCTTGCGCTTCCCGCCACCGGCACGCCGTCCGCGTCTGTCTCGGTTACGTAGTAGGTCTTGCTGTCGCCCGGGTTCTGTCCGATGTAGACCGGCACGGTCACGCTCATTTCGCTGTTCCCGTCCATCGCCAGCTCAATCACATCGCCGTATCTCGTCCTGTACTCCGGATCCTCAAAGATTCCCGCGTAGAAGGTCTCGCTCGTTCCTGCCAGCGCTCCGTTCCGGAACACGCGCTTCGTGATCGTCAGCTCGCCCTCGACGTAGTATTCCGTCGGGATATCCTGGAATACGTTCTCAAATGTGACTGCCTTATCCGGCGCTTTCACCGTCAGCTTCTTCCTGTTTCCATCCGGGAAGACTGCCGCGAATTCACCTTCTTCTCCAATGCTTCCGCTGTCAACCGGGGTTCCCTTCTCGTCTGTCTCGCTTACGTAGTATTCCGTTCCAAGCGGCAGGCCCTCGAAGGTCACTGTCTGGCTCGATGCGTTCACAAACCGCATCGGCGTTACATCCGATACCCGTCTCGTCCGCGCTTCGTCCGCGAACAGCGCCACGTAGAATGTCCCGTCCACAGCCTTCACGTTCTCTCCCGAAACGGTCTTCAGGTTCTTAGTCACGGAGAGGGAGCCTTCCTCCTGCTCCGTCGTCTTCTCATTCGTGATCTCGACGGTTTCTTCGTCGTGCTCGCCGGAGAGTGTCACTTCCGTCTTATCCACGGATACCGTGTACTCGAAGCTCGCGCTTCCCGCCACCGGCACGCCGTCCGCGTCTGTCTCGGTCACGTAGTAGGTCTTTGTGTCTCCCACATTCTTCCCCAGCGTTACCGGCACTTCCACGGAGAGCTCGCTGCTTCCGTCCATCTTCAGCTCGATCACGTCTCCGTACAGAGTCTTATAATCCGGATCTTCGAAGATTCCCGCGTAGAACGTCTCCTGTGAGTTCGTCAGTCTTCCGTTCCTCAGGACTCTCTTCGTGACCGTCAGCGTTCCTTCATAATTGTATTCCCGCGGCAGCTCTGAGAACACGTTCTCGAATTCCACCGCCCCTTCCGGGACTTCCGCGGTCAACTCCGCCTGGTTCCCGTCCGCGAACAGCGCCGCGTAGATGCCTCCGTCCCCGAAGGTTCCGTCGTCCAGTGGGGTGCCAAACTGGTCCGTCTCGCTTACGTAGTAAACCGTGTCAACCGGCAGGTTCGTGAACGTCACCGTCTGACTCGAAGCTCCGGAGAATTCCACCGGGATCACGTTCGATACCCGCTCGGTCCGCGCCTCGTCCGCGAACAGCGCCACGTAGAATGTTCCGTTAATGCCTGTCAGTTCATCCCCTGCGAGTGTTGTCAGGTACTTCGTCACGGACAGTTCACCTTCCGCCGGCTCCGTCCGCTGCCTGTCTTCCATCGTCACCGTAACCAAGTCGTCCGTGCCCTCAGCCACCGTGAACGGCACATCCGCCGCCAGCTCGTAGCCTTCCGGCGCGGTCAGCTCTCTTAAGAGGTAGTCTCCTGCCGGGATCCCACGGACTTCCTGCGGCTCCCCGTCTGTCAGGAACAGCCACCTTGCGTCTCCGTTTTCATCGGTTATCACAGTTCCGTCACTGTCGCAGATGACGAGCACTGCGCCTGTGACTCCGTTTCCTTCTTCATCCACCTTGTTGACTTCCACACGCGTCCTGCGGTTCACTGCCGTCTGTTCCGGAACCGTTCCGCTTCCCGGTACATACCGGCCGTTCTCCACGGCTACGGCTCCCGGTCCTGCAATCGAGAAGTTCAGCGGGTCTGCCGAGAGGATGTATCCTTCCGGCGCCGACTGCTCCACAAACCGGTAATCTCCCATCTCCAGATGCTCCGCCGCAATCTGGCCGTTCGCATCTGTCGTGTAGGTTCCCAGTGTCTGCCAGTAGAACGTTCCGTCTTCGTCGCTTTCCGTCTCTGCCCCATCCGGAGCTCCCCCGTCCGCTACGTAGGTCTTCATTTGTAATGTGTACTCCACGCCCGGTACCGGGTTTCCGTTTTCATCGGTCTTGTTCAGGATAGCGGCTCCTTCCGCCTCATCCACCATCGTCACGGTAACAGGCTCATCCGTTCCGGCCGCCACTGTAAACGGTACATCCGCCGCCAGTGCGTAGCCTTCCGGCGCTTCCAGCTCTCTCAGGATGTAGTCCCCTGCCGGGATTCCACGGACCTCATGCGGCTGCCCGTCTGTCACGAACTGCCATTTCGGATTTCCAGCCTCGTCCAGAATGATGTTTCCTTCGCTGTCGCAGATCACGAGCGTCGCTCCCGCGACTGCATTTCCATTTATGTCTACCTTATCTACTTCTATCCGTGTCCGGCGGTTCACCGCTGTCAGCTCCGGTACCGTTCCGATTCCCGGTACATACCGGCCTCCGTCCACAGCTACCGTCCCCGGTCCTGTAATCGAGAAGGTCAGCGGATCCGTTGAAAGGATGTACCCCTCCGGCGCCGACTGCTCCACAAACCGGTACTCTCCCGGCCTCAGGGATTCCACCGTGATCTGGCCGTTCGCATCTGTCGTGTAGGTCCCAAGTGTCTGCCAGTAGAACGTTCCGTCTTCGTCACTTCCCGTTTCCGCTCCATCCGGAGCTTCCCCGGTTGCCACGTAGACTTTCATCTGTAACTCATACTCTACGCCTGGTACCGGATTTTCATCCTCGTCCGTCTTGTTCAGGATGACCGCGCCTTCCGCCTCATCCACCATCGTCACGGTAATCAGCTCATCCGTATCGCCTGCTACTGTGAACGGTACATCCGCCGCCAGCTCATAGCCTTCCGGCGCTTCCAGCTCTCTCAGGATGTAGTTCCCTGCCGGGATTCCACGGACCTCGTGCGGCTGCCCGTCTGTCACGAACTGCCACCTCGGGTTTCCAGCCTCATCCAGAATAATATTTCCTTCGCTGTCGCAGATCACGAGCGTCGCTCCTGCGACTCCGTTTCCATTTACATCTACCTTATCGACTTCTATCCGTGTCCTGCGGTTCACCGCGGATACTTCCGGCACCGTCCCGCTTCCCGGCACGTATCTGTCATTTTCTACAGCTACCGTACCCTGGCCGCTGATCGTAAAGTTCAACGGATCCGTCGAGAGGATGTATCCCTCCGGCGCCGACTGCTCCACAAACCGGTAGTCCCCGACCACCAGGTGCTCCACCGCGATCTGGCCGTTTGCGTCCGTCGTGTAGCTTCCAAGCGTCTCCCAGTAGAAGGTTCCATTGCTGTCGTTTCCTGCCTCCGCTCCGGCCGGGATCTCTCCCTCCGCCGCATAGACCTTCCTCTGCAGAATGTACTCTGCGCCCGGAACCGGATTTCCGTCCTCGTCCGTCTTGTTCAGGATGACCGCTCCTTCCAGCTCATCCTCCATTGTCACGGTGATCAGCTCATCCGTGTCGCCCGTTACCACAAACGGCACATCCGCCGCCAGATGGTACCCTTCCGGCGCCGCAAGCTCCCTCAGCAGGTAGCTTCCCGCCGGGATTCCAAGGATCTCATGCGGCTGTCCGTCAGTTACAAACTGCCACCTCGGATTCCCATTCCCGTCCAGGATAATGTTTCCTTCGCTGTCACAGATCACGAGCGTCGCTCCCGCGAGTCCGCTTCCTTCTTCATTGACTTTATCGACTTCCAGACGCGTCCTGTGGTTCTCTACCGATACCTCCGGGACATTCCTGTCCCCCGGCACATACCGGCCGCCGTCCACAGCTACCGTCCCCGGAGCCTCAATCGAGAAGTAGAACGGCGCCGTCGTCCCGACATATCCTTCCGGCACCGACTGTTCCATAAACCGGTACAGCCCCAGCCTCAGGTTCTCCGCCGCAATCTGGCCGTTCGCATCTGTCGTGTAGGTTCCAAGCGTCTGCCAGTAGTACCGGCCTCCGCTGTCGCTCCCCGTCTCCATCCCGTCCGGGAGCGCCCCGTCCCCCGTCACGTATGTCTTCATCTGCAGGAGGAATTCCACCCCCGGCACCGGGTTCCCGTCCTCATCCGTCTTATCCAGGATGACGGCCCC
>CANQAR010000109.1 GCA_947588845.1 uncultured Lachnospiraceae bacterium | reverse complement strand
AAAGAACCGACGGCTTTCGACTGATTTCAGTCTACCCCATCGGTTCCTTCCTTTCAAGCCGACGTGTGAACAGTAACAAATTTTTATGACTTTATGACTGTTTGCGCGGCAATGTCATAATGTTACGGGCAAAACATGGAGTATAGCAATGCGATATCTCATCAGGATAATCCTCTACGTCATGATCCGATATATTTTACAGAGGATTTGAAACCAGCAAATACCTCGTCGTGCCAGACAGCAAGCAGTACATTCTCATTCGACGTAATGCTTTCACGGCGCATCTCGTGCCGCACGAACTCCTCCATGGTCATAAGATAGCACGGACGGCACATGACCGGCAGTCCAAACAGATCATCGGCCTGGACTTCCCCGGCCGGAACCGCAACATAACCGGAAGGATCCAGTTTCGGCATCCGGCCCAGCAGGACCCAGGACAGGACCGGCACGGATACGCCAAGCACGCGTGCCAGTCTATCCAGACTGGCGAACGGGATCTGACGCTTCCCGTTCTCCCAATTATTGTAGCACATTACAGTCACATACAGGCTGTCCGCAACATCCTTCTGTGTCAGCCCGCGGCATTCCCGCAAATCCTTCAAGGTCATGTTATCACTCATACGCACCCTCCCCGGAATCTTTTATATCCGTGAAACGCCGCGTCCACGCCTCACAGTCATACTGCAGCTCTTTCGGTATCCGGTCCATCTCCAGCATCCGGTCAAGCACGCTCAGAGCTTCTGCCAAAAGCGGTATCAGACGCAGATACAGATCCCTGTAGTCAATCCGGATATCCTGACGGTCACGCCAAAAGAGCGCGGTGCCCTCTGCGTTCACCTGAAGAACCTGATATGCTTCATCAGATATCCCGTCAAACCTGCCGGCTCTCGCATCGCGCGTAAACGCGGCAGCCGGATTTTCCACACAAACATACCCGAGCTTCCTGCAGTTCTCCGATACGGCTTTATCGTGCATAATACGGTCAATATCTGCCTGCAGGACATTAAGCCTGCCAAATACATCTTTGTTCAGCCATTCCATGAATTCATAAACCTCCAATCTGTCTTTCATTGTATCTGCGATCAGATTGAAGATCAATAAACAAAATGTTTACTGCTCATTTTCAGAGCGATCTTTTACGCGTCCCGGTGGACCTAAGACCGGTCACCCGAGCCCCTTCCGTCGTACCCTTGCAGAGATTAACCGGGAGAATCTCGTTACGCTTAGCAGGACATATGAATAAATCTCGCTTAACCTCTGCGGCGGATCTAATCCCTGCTTCTTCCCAATACCTGTATCAGCCCTCCCTGAATACCTTAGGAAGGAATATAAATCTTACAAATATCTTTTTCCACGGCTATTGGAAGCCATTCGAATCTCTGAAATTGTTTCTCCAATTCCATTCCCCATTGCTTACCGACAGAATCTATCTCCTCCTGGATATTTTCCTCTGTAATCTCTGCCGCCGAACGATGTTCATTATTCTGGTGGATCCAACCATTCCACTCTTCACTGTCAATCAACCCCTTTTTTCTTTCCTCAAAAGGTAATGTACCGGGCAGTTTTTTATTCAAGCGATATTTTCCTAATTCCCACAAATGCATAACCCTTGGGCTTCTTGTATATGCTTCTTGCAGTTGTGCCATAAAAGCAGATTCCTGCAGTTCAGGCTGAGAACTCCAATATTCCTGTAACGCCTGGTTTTCACGTTGCTGTATTTCTTCAATATGTTTATAATCCTCAGCATTATAAGTCACAACATATGGGCTCTCACTATCTCTTGCCTGGTTTCCATACCATAATTGATCTGCTATGGGAGGCCGTACCGCAAAAATTGATGATCCCATGCTATAATCATGTTTTGAGATATCCTGATAGCTCGTAATCCACGAATCATTACGATAATACAGATTCAGCAAATAAAGGGCAGCTAACGCATGAAGAAATGCTTTAACATTCCCATACAATAAAGAATAATACCTGTCATGTTTTACTGCCTGATAAGCCTTTTCCCAGTACATCCCCTGCGTTCTATGAGCCTTTTTTAAAGGTCTTAGAATATGGTTTTCATCCTTCGTAAAGTTAAAAGATGGCGCAACAACCATAACTGTTTTCATATGCGTCTGCCATTTGATATCAATTAATTTCAGACAGTCTTCGTCGAAATGAATGTCACTGTCGCCTCTCGGTTTGGAACCGCCGTTCTCATGATACAATTCTTTCGATATTGCCTCAATCTCCACACAGCAGCGCACCAGCAGATCCGCAATGTATGACGAAAATGTTCCAAGCTGTGTATCGCAATTTTGAATAATCAATTTTCCTTTTTCATTCTTCTCTATTACATCTGTGAAGAAAATATACTTTGAAAGTTCAACTGCCTCTTTTTCAAGGTTCAAATATGTCTGCCAAAAAATTTCTGATTTTTTCATTTCTCAACTCCTGTCTAAAATGCCTGCCAGCATGACACTGACAGGCATTTTTGCTCAGATTGCATTTATCGTGATAACCAACACGCTTTTCGCCAAAACATCGTTCTCCGTGGACGAGAGACGCATGATCTGATATGTTTTACAGCCGCTTGGCAACCTCGCGCATCATTTCCATGTTCTCATCGAGATACTTCTGGATCGCCCGCTCCACAACAAAGGTTTTGCTCTGCCCGGAGATCCTGCAGAACTCTTCCAGGCGCTCAAACGTAGCCCTGTCCAGCTTGCATCCGAAATTCTTATAATCCTTCTTCGTCTGCGGCATTATGAGCCCCCCTTTACACGAACATCTGCTGCATCAGCCCCTTTTTCAGCAGTTTCCACTTTTCAAGCTCTTGCTGGGCAAGGACAATCGCTTCATCAAAAGAAGACAGGAAATCGGCGATTTTCTGCTGTTCCTCAATACAACACGGATATTCTACAACCAATTGTGCTAATGATTTTTGGCTTACTCCTTGTGCTGTACCCCCCGTACTCAATAACTCCAACGATTTTTGTGTAAATTGAGATAAAAGTAAATACTTCAAAAAAGTATCTGTTATCTTATCTTTTTTAGGTGTAAATGCAATGGTGCGTTGACTCAAAATGTATTTCTCTGTATCTGGAACTTGTGCTACATTACCCATTGGAGCTTCTGTTGTAAATAATACTTGCCCCAAATAAAGTTCATTTCCTTTCATCCATTTTTGATATAAAGCCTCATCACCATAATGCACATCTATAGATTTATCAATATATCCTTTTTTTACATTCACCGCAGAAAGAGCACGGTGATTGGTAGGAACTTCACTCCAATCCATTCCCAATTTTTTGGGAGTTCTTCCACGAAAATCAGTAATTTTCAAAATTAAATCGAGAAATTTCCCCCTTTTCCACTCCGGATACTCCGTCCCATTGTCCCGCCTGAACCGCACTTCCTGGGAGAAAATCTTCTGCATCGCGCTCTTTTTCTGCTGTTCCAGGGCCGCAACTTCTGCTTCAGAGGCAGAGATGACCGCATCCAAATCGGACAGGAAAGCAGCAATTTTTTGCTGCTCTTCGATATCGAAAGGATATTTGATAACAATTTTTTTCAAATCATCCCAACGCAGATGAACAATCGACTTGCCCTGCGCTATTTTGGTAATATCACCATTAACCTGATAATTTAGTATAAAACTGAGTACACATCCATTTAAGACATTATTTCGTACAATATACAAATCACCGGCAAGAATAACGCCTGGAACCATAACACAGGTAGCTGTTGATATTTCCTCTGGAGTTTCGCCTGATGTCGGAATCAAAACATCACCAACACGACTTAGATATTCGTCTGAAACAGTCTTTTTTGTTCGCCTTACAATATCAGTGGCCACTTCTCCGTACGTTGTATAAAGCTCACCGTAAAGAATAAGCGGAGTACCATCGTCACAAATATCTGACTTTGAAAGAGGAGCTCCTTTCAAATATGATGCAATATTCCCTAACTGATTTGCTTCCCACGCCGGATACTCCGTCCCATCATCCCGCTTAAATCTCAATTTCGGTTCTATCACTTCTGCTCACCTCACAATCCCAACAACTTCAATCCAGCATTCACCTTGTTAATGGCTGCCTGCTTCTTTGTCGCAATATCAACAAGCTCCCTTCGCACTGTCTGGATATCGATCTCTTCTTCTTCCTCGAATGTATCTACATACCGTGGGATATTCAGGTTATACCCGTTGTCCTCGGCAATTTCTTTCATACTGGCGACATGGGCAAACTTGTCCATGTCAACGCGCTGCTGGTAAGCATCCATGATCTTCGCGACGTGAGCATCCTCCAGGATGTTCTGGTTCTTGCCCGGCTTGAACTCCTTGCTGGCATCGATGAACAGGATATTGTCGGAATTACCGTTCCGTTTGGATTTCAGCACCAGGACACACACCGGGATAGTTGTACCGTGAAACAGGTTCGCGGGCAGCCCGATGACAGCATCCAATCGGTTCAGGTCCCGGATGATGTACTTGCGGATAGTTTCTTCCGCACCGCCTCTGAACAATACGCCGTGGGGCAACAGGACGGCTATACGGCCGTCATCATCGTCCATGTGATAGACCATGTGTTCCAGGAAAGCGAGGTCAGCATAGCTTTTCGGGGCCAGCTTCCCAGCACCGGAATAGCGCGGGTCTTCCTCATATTTCTTGTCAGAACTCCATTTTGCACTGTACGGAGGATTGCAAACCTGGATGGTCAGCTTCTCGTCACCGGGACGATTGCGCTTCTCATACATATCATCTGTCAGGGTGTCTCCCTTGTAGATATCAAAATGGTCCCAATCCACGCCGTGCATCAGCATATTCATCCGCGCCAGGTTGTACGTCGTTGCGTTCTTCTCCTGCCCGTAGAAATGGCCCACACGCTGCTTTGTCAAGTGTTTTTGGACCTCCAGCAGCATGGACGCAGAACCGCAAGTGCAGTCGCCCGCGCTCTTTGCTTCTTCCAGTCCGTCAGTTGCCAGCATAGCGCAAAGCTTGGAAGGACCGGCCGGCGTGAAGAACTCGCCGCCCTTCTTGCCGGCATCCGAAGCAAACAGGCCGATCAGGATCATATAAGCCGTCCCCAGTACGTCAAACTGGGAATCCTGCAGGTCAAAGTCGATGTCAGCGACCCTCGACATGACACGACCAATCAGGGCGGTCCGGCCGGAGACCGTATCCCCCAAATCCGGGTCCTGTAAGCGCATATCGTTGAACAGGCCGTCAAACGCTTTGCTGGACGGCTGTCCCATGGTGGAGCCGGTCAAATCACTGATCGCCCGCTCCAGATCTTCAATGCTAAACCTGTCCTCATCATTCACGGGCTTCACGATCTTCCGGACAAGCTCCGTGAACAGGTTCTCCGGCTTGATGACATAGCCCAACTTTGACAGGGACCATTCCTCAACCACCGGCCGGAACTCATCATCCGCGAAAGCCTCTTTATAGGTAATGCCGTCATCTTTCAGAAGCTCCTCCATGTAGAGCACGGTGCGCTCCGACAGGTAACGGTAGAAAATCGTCCCCAAGATATAATTCTTGAACTTGCTGGCATCCATGTTGCCGCGCAGATCATTCGCTATCGCCCAGAGCTTCTGGGACAGCTCATTTGCCTGAGCCTGGTATTTTACTGAATCAGCCATTATTCACCCTCCGCTTTATATTTCTTGTATGTATCCTCCACAAATGAGTGGATACTCTTTGTGAGCTTGGTTATCTTCAAAAGTCCCAGATGGTATGCCATCAGCTGCTTCCGGATATCATCATCCGAGATGCGCTGCGTAAAAACAAAATCATGGAACAGGTCTGAAATCACGATATAATCGACGTTGTTCTCATGCGCAAACGACTCCATATCTGCCTGCAGCTGCTCCTCCTCATACCGCGCAAAGGCTTCCATGATGTCCACGTCATCCGGCAGGTCATAGAACCTGTTCAAAATGAAGCTTTTCATAACGTCTTTCTTCCTGCGCAGGGACTCATTATCGGAACGCTCGATTTCACGCAGGATCAGGTCCACATCCGCATGGCGTTCCTCATCCGTCTTTCCGGCAGCCTTCGCCTTCTTCAGAAGGTTCAGGATATACACTACATTGATGCGGTCTGTCCGGACCAGCTCAATGTCGAAATCCACATCGACCGGAACCGGCACCTTCGGGTTCGGGTCGTGGGTCTGGTCTTTATAATACAGATACCAGCTCTTGTATCCCTCGTATTCTTCCTCGCCCAGAACGACCTCAAGATCCTTCCAGTCGAACTTGGAAAATGTTTTCAGCGTGGCGAGCGTCTGTGCCATGGAACGGAACGCGATAATAAACATGCGGATCTCATCCTCGGACTGCAGCTGCCCGGCCTCAGCCACGTCAGATGTAATTTTGCGCAGAACAGGCTCCTGGTTCATCCACTGGTTCACATAGTAATCATAGCTTTCCAGCAGATACTCATTCGGATCACCATCGCCAGAGAACAGCGTCAGCGCGTCATCCTGCCATTTCTTGATGTTCCGGTAAGTGACAATCTGCCCGAACTGCTTCGTCACTTTATCCACACGGTTCGTCCGGCTGTATGCCTGAACCAGAGAGTGCCAGATCAGGTTCTTATCCAGATACAGCGTGTTGCAGGGCTTTGCATCAAAACCGGTCAGGAACATGTTAACCACCAGCAGGATATCCACCTGCGGCAGGTTTTTCTGTTTCATCCGCTTCGCAATGTCCTTCCGGTAAGCATCGAATGTCTCAATCGAATAGCCTGTACCGAACATCTGATTATAATCATTTATACAGCGAATAAGCAGCTCCTGAGAATGCTCGTCCGTACCCTCGTCCATATCCTCATTCGCCTGATAAGTGAAGATCGCTGCAACTTTCAGACGTTTATCCTCATCTAACATTTCATTCTGTCGCTTAAATTCATCATAATATTTTCCCAGTGTTTGAACATAATCGACAGCAAACAAAGCAGTATAGATATCCTTGCCCTGCGGATGCACATGCTGATCATGATGTTCTATGATATGCCGCGTTATCCCTTTGATTCGCGTTGCTTCATACTCAGGATCATGATAGAAATCATTTATATCTATACCATGGCGTTTACAATATTCCGGATCATCAATCTGCTCTGGGTCGATCCCTTTCCGGACGACCTAATGTGCAAAAATTGTCCTCTGGTATTCCACAGAGAACCGCAGCACATTGCCGTCGGCAATCGCGTCCTTTATCATGTAACGGTGCAGACATGGGTCGATCTGCGGCCCCGCACTGAAGATATCCGCTGTCGTCTGCTTTGCCGCGCCACGGTTCTTCTCAAAGATCGGCGTCCCTGTGAAACCAATATAATTTGCCTTCTCAAAATGTTTCTGTATCTGCCCGTGCATCTTGCCGAACTGGCTGCGGTGACACTCGTCGATGATAAAAACGACCTTCTTGTCCCTGTATGCGTCCATGACAGCGGCATACCTCGGATTCTTCACAGCATTGGCCATCTTCTGGATCGTCGTGACAAGGAGTCCTTTGCCGGAATCTTTCAGCTGATGGATCAGGACAGCCGTGCTGTCCGTATTATCCACGCAGTCTTTCTCGAAAGAATTATACTCATCGACCGTCTGGTCATCGAGGTCTTTCCTGTCAATCAGGAAAATCACCTTATCGACCGCAACCTCATCCCGCAAGAGCTGTGCCAGCTTGAAAGAAGTCAGCGTCTTGCCGGAACCGGTACATGCAAATACAAAACCGTTCCTGTTGACTTCCAGGACACGCTTTTTCGCTGCCCTTACGGCATAGATCTGATAGGGGCGCATGACCATCAGGACCGGTTCCGTCGTCTTGATGACCATGTATTTATCCAGCATCTCCGTCAAAGAGGATCTGCGGAAAAATTCGGCCGTAAAGCTGTTCAGGTCATTGATGCGGACGTTCTTCTCGTCTGTCCAGAAAAACACAAGGCTTTTCAGGATCGGATTATACACGCCATCCAGCATCTCGTTTTCATTGCAGAAATACTTCGTCTGGACAGAGTTGCTGACCACGAACAGCTGCAGGTAACGGAATACGCCCCGGAAAGAAAACTTCCGATACCTGTTTATCTGATTGATCGCCTCGTTGATTTCCACGCCAGGATGCTTCAGCTCAATCTGGACGACCGGCAAGCCGTTGATGAGCACCGTCACGTCATAACGGTTCTTGTAAACCACATCATCCTTGTGATCCTTATCCATCGTCACCTGATGGGTGACCTGATAGATGTTCCGGTCTGTATTTCCGGAGAAAAACTCCAGATAAACTGTCTCCCCGTTATCCAGCGTCAGAACATATTTGTCACGCAACAGCTTCGCGGACTCGTAGACCGTATGATTATCGAGATGGATCATAATACGATCAAATTCTGCATCAGAAAAAAACGCTTCGCCCTTCTTCTCAATAAGCTTATCCGAATTGAATACAGCAAGCTGCGCTCGAAGATTCAGCAAAACGTCATCATAGTTTTTCATCTCGACATACTCATAGCCGATGCTTTCCAATCGGTCTATGAATTTTGTCTCCACTTCGTACTCCGATATATGTGCCATTTCATCACCCTTCATCTCAGAAAGTATCATGCATTTTTAACAATTATTATACCATTTAGGTCGTGATCTTTCAATACCTGTTATAAAAAGTTATGACGATTTATAAAACAGCACATCCACGTAGCTAATCTCGTAGGTGCGCCAGTGTCCGCTTATATGTATACGCTAATATGCCTGTTCAATTCCCATATAGCCATTCAGCATTTCTGCAAGATGTTTGTACTTCGTGCCGACATTCATAGAGGCGATTCCTGATTCATTCCTGATGACATTATTATGAATGAGCTTGTCGCAGAAAAAGCCGTGATATCACATCCCGGCTCATCCTAATGTTACTGCATTGATGAGGAACCTTTTTTCTCATCTTTCTGATACAGGTTAATATTTCCTCTTGATAAATTCAATGATGATGTCTTTAAAAGCATGGACAATCTCGATAATCACTTCATTGCTCAGAACCTTACCGTTTTCCTGCTCCATCCCACCGTTTTCAATAAATTCTTTTCTGCTGTCTTCTGCCATTTTGACAACCTCCTCCGATTTTCTTGATAGTCTTATACTATCAAAACCGGGAGGCTCCTTCTAAGAACGAAAATCAGGATTTTTGATATCTGTATGGATAGACGCATAAATATCCTTGACATAACGAATGCGTCTATTCGTCCACTTCTTGTTTGAAACAAAACACTGTGTTACATCATATTCCCGCATAACCGATGCCCAGTCTCTCAATTTAGAGTTTAAAACAAACCATTCCCTGATATTGACTCCATGGTAAGTCATCCGTATCTTTTTGCATGTACTCCTCAGGATTCCTAGCAGCTGTATCTCGATGGAGATCCTTCAAATCCTGTCCATCCGTTTTATGGGAAAGGCCAGTCCGAACCGACTCCGCTATCAGAGGCCCCCATTCAGAGGGAAGGTATCAGAAACTGCGGTAATGGATTATCTGAGAGAACATTTTTCCGCCTTTTGGATCAGAACCTGGAATTAACATAACATGGATAATTCAAGAACGATAGGAGGATATGTCGGAGGTCTGTGAAGATTTTCTGGTTTCTTAATGGTGCAAACTTTTAGCTCTCAAGATACTTAAAAACCGCTTGAAAAAGACAAGGGCCAAGCACAGTCTGTCCCAAAGTCAGCTCGCCAAGATGGGCAGTGTATCACACAGCGCCATCAGCTCCATCGAAACGTGGCAGTTTAATCCCACCGCAAAACTGGCATTGATTTTATGTATCGCTCTTGGCAAAAAATTGGAAGAGCTTTTTTACTTTGATTAATCGGACTTTCCCGCTTTATCTTCATGTAAATCATAATATCGGGCAGTCATCTTCCCCAGCGTCACTGCCGACTCCCGCAGTCTTTTGTTGTTCCGATACAAATTCTCAAGATACACTCCGATCTCTCCATCCGACCGCTCATCGACCTGCTCCAGCGTCAGGCCGCTTTCCCTCGCCGGATAGATGAGCAGGTTCGCGGCAAATGCAGGTTCCGCGGCCAGCCATTCATAAATTTCCTGTTCAAGCGTGGGATACTGTTCCAGCTTCTCATCCCATATGATCGCCTTGACATGGCTGTAATCGATATAGCGGTCGCCATACTCCTCCACCTGTTTCTGAATTTGGGACAGATTGTCTGCGCGAAATATTGTCAGATTCCCCTCTTCCTGCGGCTCGTAATCTATGCCCGCCGCTTCCTCTGCGTTCTCTGTACTGTCGGTATTCCCGCTTCCAAAACAACTCTGTGTACTGTCCCCGGATTCATATTCTGACCTGCTGCCCGGCTTCTCCTCTTCAGCCAGGAATTCCTTCCACGTTTCATTCCCTTCTTCCATTTTCGTATCTGCCGCAGATTCCGCTTCTGTCTTATAATCGGATTCATTTCCTGTACGTTCTTCTGATTCCATCCCGGTTTTGCTGTCAGATTCTTTTCCTGTATGCTCTCCTGGTTCTGTTTCTGTTCTGCTGCTGGATTTACTCTCTGTACGCTTTTCCGATTTTGTTTCCGTTCTTTCACCGGTTTCGCTGTCGGATTCACTTCCTGTACGTTTTCCTGTCTCCTGCTTTGTCCCGCTCTCTGCTCCCTTTTCGAATTCTGTTTCCTGCTCCGCTTTGCCTTCTTCTTGCCTCGTCCCATTTCCTGATTCATCCCCGTACTTCTGTTCTGTTTCGCTTTTTAATTCTTTCCCGGTCTCATTTTCTGACTTGTCGCCGGATTTTTGCTCTGGCCCGCTTCCAAGCCCCTGCTCCGTCTCACTTTCTGACCCGTCTCCGGATTGCTCTGGTTCACTCTCAGATTCCGACTCTTTGCTCCTGCCTCCGCCGCCGCTCCCGGAATCGCTCTCTCCGTTCCACGCATAGATCATCGCCGGAATTCCATCATCAACTCGGATTTCCAACGCCATTGGAAACATCCGGTCCTCCAGTTCCCTCGCGGTACACCCGGTCAGAAGAAAACACAGAACCAGACACATTGCCGCAGTTTTTACCGCCCTGTGTTTTTCCACATCCTGCTTTCTCCGGAAATACAACATCAAATACACAACGAACATGGCCGGAGTCAGTATATAGAGATTATAGGCGCGGTAATAGATAATCGCTGATTCCGCGCTGCGGAAACCGCCCGCCGCACAGAAAACAATAAACGCAAGCGTACCCTGCAGAATGAACAGACTACGGAAAGATGCCGGATTCTCTGTCCCTGAATTTTTCTGTGCCTGACTCTGCAAGTTTTCTGTCCGGTCTTTTGCGGTTCCGGACATTCTGACTCTGTCTGCAGACAATCTTTCTTTTTCTCCTGTCTCATCAGTATCCTGATCTTTCTCTTCCCAGACTTCATTCTTCCCGGCATCGCCCACACCAATTTCTTCCGCGAGTTCCTGCTGCCACTTATACAGCGCCAGTCCGTTTGCATTCTCGATCGCGGCTGACACGATTGCCGGCTGCCCGGGCATGGCTGGTTCTGTTCCGATTCCTCTTCTTGAGTTTCCAGGTTCCAGGCCGAATCCTCTTCCTGGTTTCTTTCTGATGATTCTGGTTCCTGCCCATATTTCCAGACCAGCCTGCTCTCTGTACTCCCTGTAAGCCAGCAGATAACTTACTGCCTCATTCCAGAGCCGCTCCGCGATCGTATTCAGATACCAGAATCCGCTTGCGACACTCACCGCGAGAGAAAACAGCAGCAACGACAGAAACAGAATATCCCACCGCTGGACAAAGTCTCCCGGCACCGCGACGTTGCTCATGACGCGGATTCCCGGGAAACGAAATGCGAGCATTCCCCCCGTTCCAAAAGAACCTGCTGTGATAAAGAGCAGGATTCCGGCAGGGATTACGCTCCAGCAGGCGGCTCTCCGAATGCTTTTCCCAAAATATTTCTCTTTGTCCGGCAGATACGCAGCCAGTACCGGGAGAAACATTCCGCCGACTGCCGCAAATACCTCATACCCGCCCGCAAAAAGCCTTCGGTCTGCCTTAAGAAGCGTCTGTCCGTTTTCCGGCAGATTCATTCCCGGAACCGCGGCGGCAGCCATAAAAAGAAAGAAAAATAACAGAATCGGCGCAAGAAACTCACTCACCCGGCCACGTACCTCAATACCGCTGTACGCAAGATAGAGTCCCACAATCAGCGGAAGAATCACCAGTGCCGGAAGCGGTACCTCCGGAAGCATGTAAGTCTGCGCAAGATCCGCGCAAAAGCTCATGCAGACCGCCGTGTGAGACAGAAAATACAGCAGACCGATCAGGTAGACAAGCCAGGCGCTTCCTCTGCCGCCCAGCCTGCTGATTGTATCAAAAAAGTCTTCGTGATCTTTCGCCGCCCTCACGAGCAGTACGGAAAACCAAAGCCACGCGAGCAGGCCGATCGCCAGACAGCCGACCATTGTCCCCAGGCTCCTTCCTGTCAGAAAGATCGGCAAAAGCAGGCAGAGCTTTGCCAGCCAGTCCATGATAAGCAATGATTTCATCTGGCGTGCGGATATTTTTTTATTATGTGAGAACATAGGACTCCTCTCCGTGACTCCTGGATTTATATCAGATGGGGAATGGCTCGTCTATCCAGACAGCGAACGGCAAATTCGCATCAATGACAAGATTCAGCTCCCCATGCAGACATGGAATACACAGCTTTTTTAACAGTTTTTATTATGTCCGGAGTCTGTCCTTTTATTCCATTCGGCCGGCAGTTTTCTGCCGATACCGTGCCGGAATCTTTTCTGATTAAAAAATCTACAAAAAATCATCCAAAGCAGGAGAAAAAAGAGTATAATCACAGTAAACTCCCATGTCAGGCATACCGACATCACCATGAATCAAAGGGAGTTTACTTTGAGCCTCCGGCGGATGCGCAGAAAATGCGATTGGAAGATGCCGCTTTTGCGGCCGCATTTTTGCGCGTTCAGCGTCGGAGCGCTGAACTTTTACAGTAATTTTTCAAGAAAGGGAGGCAGCAGTATGAAACATCGAAATCAGAGAAAATTAAGTCAAATGAAGTTTATTTTCACAGGTTTGCTCCTGCTTTTTCTGACAGCTGCGACGTCGGTTCCGGTTTTCGCGGCTTCAAAAAAGGCTGTCCAGGTAAAATGTTCTTTTAATGCCCTCGTTGAGGACCAGACGGTTGATGAATGGGACAAAAACACGTATGCAGTACAGGCACTTTTAAGCGGAACCCACAAACTGGTGAAACCATTAACCTACTCGGCCAGAGTTATCATTCCCAAGACTTTATTAAAGCCAAACGGGGACAGTGTTGGTGTAATAATGGATTTAAATCTTTTTAAATCACAGGGGAAAAAGAGCCTTCCTATGAAGGAATGACTTCGGGAAGATACTGGTTTTTTGTCGAATGCCGGGAAGGGAAAGCCAGCCTCAGCGTGTACGACCAGGTGAAGGAGAAAAACCCGGAAACAACGAAGTATGCGTCGGTCAGGGAATCAGGCGGAAATTATGTCCTGACGATAAAAAACGCTCCGTTTCAGGAAACATATTTCGATGTGGAAGGAAAACAATTCAGCCCAAAGACAAAGTATACGCTGGCTCCCACAGTTGTGATTAACGGAAATTTTGAAAAAGATACCAGCGGATATATATATGTGGACGAATTTTCAGTAAAAGTGAAAGATACCCATAAAATAACTTTTGAGAAAAAGAATTATGAAAAACTTGCAGTTTATTGTTTTTATAAAAATAAAAAGCAAAAGACAAAACTGGTCAGCGTAAAATAAAAGAAAATTTTTTCAGAAATCAAAACAGGTAAAAAAGAGGCACGTCTCAGTCATCTCATCTCCTGTTCGCAGAATCCTCAGGCACCATCCTTGCGGTGCCTGAAGAATCACGGTGTTAAAACTTAAAAACGGGATAGATGAATCTGTTCACTTATGCTAAGATAGAAAACAGAAAACCAGAAAGGATGTGTCTCTATGCCTTTATCCAAAAATACCTTCTATACCTCAGAAGACTACTGGAAACTTCCGGAAGACCGGCGTGCGGGAATACTGGATTGTAAATCCTGCGACCAGGATCGTCAATGTCTACGATTTTGAAAAAGAAACGGGAACCGCCCAGTATACGTTTGACGATAAAATCCCTGCCTGTATTTACCCCGGTCTGTCTGTTGGCATCGCAGATCTGTTGTGACGTTTTCCCCGGATAAAACTGAAAGATTCTACGCTGCTTGATAATTAAAAGAACCGGAATTATTCTGCCTGAATCTTTTTCTCTCAGCTTTTTCTCCCAACGCCGACGTTATCCTCCCGTGCCTCCGGCGCGGGCACCTGCCGGTATCGCACCCGCGCGCCCGGCCGCGTAAACACCGGCCTTTTTGTCAGTTTCTGCAACGGCTTTCGCAGAATTCCGTCCGCAAAGGCGGATACACCCGCCTCGCTTGCCGCGACGAACGGCATCAGATATGGGATCTCGAAGCTCTCCAGCCGTCCTAGGTGAATCAGCAGCAGCGCCCATCCAAAGACAAATCCATAGATCCCAAACAGACTGCACAGAAAGATCATTCCGTATTTCAGCAGGCGGAATGCTTCCGAAAGTTCCTCATTCGGGATGGAAAAGGATCCCAGCGCGGTGAGCGCGGTTACGATGACGACGATCGGACTCAACAGATTTGCGCTGACCGCTGCCTGCCCGATGATCAGGCCGCCGACAATTCCGATCGTGTTTCCGATCGGTCCCGGCATTCGCAGTCCGGCCTCCCGCAAAAGTTCAAATGCCAGTTCCAGAAACAGAATTTCGATCACGCCGGGGAACGGCACACCGGCACGCGCCTCGGCCAGCGAGAGCGACAGCGCGGTCGGCAGAAGCTGCGGGTGGAAACAGGTGACTGCCAGATACAGCCCCGGCAGGGAAAATGCCAGAAAGATTGCCGCGTAGCGGATACAGCGCAGCAGCGACGTGATCTCAAAATTTCCATAATAATCGTCGCTTGTCTGGAGCAGTGTATTTAAAGTCGTCGGAAGCAGCAACGCAACCGGCGAGTTGTCGGACAAAAGAACGATCCTTCCCTCCATAATCGCCATGGAAGCTTTGTCGGGCCGCTCCGTCGTCTGAAACTTCGGAAACGGCGACCACGAGAACCGCGAGGCAAGCTGTTCCAGGATCCCGCTGTCCGGAACCGCGTCGATCACGAACGACTGCAGTTCTTTTTTAATCTCCCGAAGGAGTTCCGGCCGCACCAGATCTTCCATGTAGACGAGCGCTGTGACCGTGTTCGACCGCACGCCGAGAAAATTTTCTTCCACCTTCAGCCCGGTACTGCGGATCCGCTTCCGAAGCAGCGCCGTGTTCAGCTTCACCGACTCGCTGAATGCCTCGTGAGAACCGCGCAGCACCTTCTCCGCTTCCGCTTTTGACACGCCAAGCCCCGGATATCCTTTGCTTGCAATTTTCAGCGCTTTGTCATACCCGTCCAGAAAAAAGATCGCGTTCCCGGCAAGCATCGCGTCCATGGCTTGTTCCAGCGAATCAAACTCCGTCACATCCGAGATTCCAAGTCCGTTCTCTTCCACTGCCCTGCGGATATCACCCGGGGAAAGCTCCCAGAGGTGGTTCAGAAGCTTCCCGATCACAGAATCCTCCAGCATCATATTACTGACGGCGACCTCAATATATACCACCAGGCAGTCCACAGCTTCTGGCACGCCAAGCTTCATCGGGCGGAACAGAATGTCGTCGCAGTTTTGGCAGAGCGCTTCCATCCGCTCCTGATTCTCCTTTAATACCGTGGAAATCCGGTCATCCATTGAAATATCCTCCATGTACGTACAGCATTTTCAGAAGTCGCGAGTAAGTCTTATACGAGCGGGATTCAGGTCTTTTGAAGCAGACTCGAAATACCCCGCTTTTTAAGCAGTTCTTAGTATGTCCGGAGTTTGTCTTTTTATTCCCGCGAGCAATGAGGAAAATAGCCATGCCTGCATGGATATTTGAC
>CANQAR010000108.1 GCA_947588845.1 uncultured Lachnospiraceae bacterium | reverse complement strand
GGAAACATTGAATTTTCCGGGATTTTCGAGCCGTTTCGACTCTGATTTTATGGCAAAACTGTAAAACTCAGGTTATAATATATTAATCCATCAGATTTTATGACTTCAATCGTTTGAATTATTATTCTTGACATCTTTTTATCCTGTGCTTTCAAAGGCTTAAGAACGAGGCGAACAACGGCTTTGTAACAGGCTCTGTCGGATATTGTCCGGCTCAGGGTTCTTTTTCCACACAGCACTGTTTGTGATAAAATGCAATGCCGAGGGATATCACCTGCCGGTATCCGGCTCTTTGGACAGAGACGGCGTACTGTTTCTTGTTAATCTGCTTTAAAGCCTCTTCGCAGGCGGAGATCAGTCTGCTTTCTGAATCAGTGATCTTCGTCTCGATCACTGCGGCGCGCCGATTTTTTCGGTCTTTTATCACAATGTCCGACCTGCCCAGGCCGTTTTCGTAGTTGGATTCCACCTTATAACCTTTCCGGGAAAGCAGTCCCGCCAGGAATGCGTGATAGAAGCTTTCCTGATAGTCGTGATAGCTGATCGTGTCAAACAGTGTATCATTGATAATATCCTGCAGCCGCGCTGTGTCGCCGTTCCACAGGGCGCTGAACAGTTCTGAGCGGTCGCTGCCTTGTGTTTTTGCCAGGAACCATTCGCTGACGCTCTTCTGGAACAGTTTTCGGATTTCCGCGTTTGGTATAGTCAGCGCGAGACTGCCGTCCGCAGGAGTCTCAGATACATTTTCAGGCTGCATTCTGGTCAGATAGCCGGTGAAGTACAGCAGGGTCCAGATGTTCCGCTCGGAGGAGTGCAGGACATCATAAGTCAGATGTGGTTCGATCGGCTCAATGATATACCCTCCGGCGAGCAGCGTCTCGAATTTGTCGTTGACGTCCGCTTCCGTTGTGCTGATAAACTGATAAATAACATCGTTATGGCTGGTATGCTCCCAGTAACCGGCCGGCGGCGCGAAAGGGTCGAGAAGCAGATTTCTCACATGGTTCATTACGTCCCAGGGACAGTAAATATTGCGGTTCCCGAATCGGTAGCCATTATACCATTCTTTGATTTCTTCTTTATGGCCGGAGAGGTCTGTGTCCTGCAGGAGCCGGTCAACATCTGTCTGCGTGAATCCAAAATATTCATCCAGTCTGTTATCTGAGATCGTGTCCGTCACAAAGTTATTGGTACCGGTGAAAATGCTTTCTTTTACGATCTGCAGGCAGCCTGTGACAATGGAAAAGCCAAGTGAGGGATTGTCCTTAAGCACGGACATGACGCTCCGTATGGCGCTTAACATTTCCCGGTAATAGTCTTTGGCGCTTGCTTTTGCCAGAGGGACGTCATATTCGTCGATCAGGAGGATAACCGGCCTGCCATAATGCGCGGACATTACGCGGGTCAGAAACGTGAGGGCATTTTTGAATTCACTTACAGAAGCAGCCCGCCGCGCGATCCGCGCAATCATGTCTTTATCAAATTCATGTATCTTATCGCTCTCCAGAAGATAAATATGTTTCATAAAAACTTCGGCGATCGTTTCCTTCAGCATTTCACAGGCCTGTCTTGTCAATATAATAGAAGTTATTTTTTCTGATATACTCAAAATCAGAATGTCCAACAGGAATTTTTACATCTTTCATTTCATCGGCGCTCCTTTTCCCCCGCCATTTTAATTCCGGATATGTCGGAGTCGATCATCATGGAATAGTTGGTGTAGTAGACGACGAATCCTGGCTTTGCTCCGTTCGGCTTTTTTACGTGTCGTTTTTCCACGTAGTCGATCTCGACCTTTTCGGAACCTCTGTTTTTGGAGTACCAGGCGGCGAGGCGGGCGGCTTCCTCAAAGGTGCGGTCCGGGAGTTCCTGGCCGTTGGTCTTGACGATGACGTGGGAGCCGGGCGCGCCTTTCGCGTGGAACCACCAGTCGCTGTTGGAGGCGATCTTGAAGGTCAGTTCATCGTTCTGGTAATTGTTCTTTCCGACGTACATGTCAAAACCGTCGGAGGAGACATAATGGAAGGGGCGGGAGGTGATCTTCACTTTTTTGCCGCCCGTGTATTTCCGGCGGATGTAGCCGGCGTCGGTCAGTTCTTCGCGCACCTGGACGAGGTCTTCCTCGGAGAGCGCGAGATCCATGAAGGTGCAGATGGATTCGAGCTGCTCAATCTCGGCCTCTGTCTCACGGATATGCTCGGAGAGGGCTTCGTAGGTGCGTTTTAATTTGCTGTATTTGTCAAAGTATTTCCGGGCGTTCTCCTGCGCGGTCAGCGTCTCGTCGAGCGGGATTGTGATCATTTCGTTTGTGTAGTAATTCAGCGCCTCAAGCTTTTTCGCGCCGGGTTCGGCTTCGTAGCCGTAGGTGTGGAGCAGTTCTCCGTAAATTTTGTATTTGTCGCGTTTTTCTGTGTCTTTCAGCTGTTTTTTCTGCAGTTCGTATTTTTTGCGGCAGCGGTCGAGGGCGGTCGTCGCAATGCGGCGCAGATCCGAGGATTTCTGGCGGATGCGCGTCACGGTGTTCTTCATCGCGTAGTACTGTTCGAGCACTTCGGAGATCGTCTCGTACTGCCGGATGGTCAGGTCCGCGTACATGGTCAGCGGGACGCTGGAAAATTCGACCGGGATATCCTGTTCGTCGAGGATGATGGACGGGGTGTAGCTGTGTGCTGTTACGTCCTCAATCAGCCGCTCGAAGGTGCGGTAGAGATGGATCTGCGCGAGTTCCGGAATCGTGTTTGCGCTCTGCGCCGACTCGAGGGATGCGCGGTGGCAGAGTTCTTCCGCGATCACGGGGCTGATGCCGGTGCAGGAGGAATAGATCGCTTTGGCGAGCGGCATCGGTTTTGAGAAGACATCGGCGCGGAATTCCTGTTCGTTCGTATCGGTCGGCTCCAGTTTTTCCTGTGTCTTTGTGATAAAGTAATCGCGTCCCGGGAGCACCTCCCGCACGGAACTGGTCTGCGCGGATACGTGTTTGATGCTGTCGATGATCTTTCCCTGGTCGTCGCAGAAGATCAGGTTGCTGTGTTTGCCCATCAGCTCCAGAATCAGATCCTTGCGGCAGAGGTCTCCCATCTCGTTGTAGTGCTCAATCTCGAAGTGGATGATGCGTTCCAGCCCCGGCTGCCAGATCCGGGTGATCCTGCCGTTTGCGATGTGTTTGCGCAGCAGCATGCAGAAGTTCGGCGCGGTCATCGGGCCGGGCTTGTTTGTCTGTGTCAGATAGATCAGGGGCAGGCTCGCGCCCGCGGAGAGCAGCAGCCGGAACTGGCCTCTTTGTGCGCCTTTGATGGTCAGCATCAGCTCGTCCGCCTCGGGCTGCGCGATTTTGCTGATACGCCCGTTCAGGATTGTCTGGTTCAGTTCATATACGATATTGGAAATAACAATTCCATCCAGTGCCATGGAAAATCCTCCTCTATATATAATGATATAAATGGATTTCCCTATCTTAACACACAGCAAAAGAAAAAACAATTCTGTTGACTGACCGCCCCCGATAGATTATAATCATTTAATGGAAAATTGTGCCACGGGCCGTAATCGGGTCGTGAATGCAGGAGAGGAATATACAACTATGATTAAAAGCATGACGGGGTTTGGACGGTGTGAGTCCCACCAGGGGGACAGGAAGTTCACCGTCGAAATGAAAGCGGTGAACCATCGCTATTTTGATGTCAGCATCAAGATTCCGAAGAAGTTCAGTTTCTTCGAGGCTTCGGTCAGGAACGTCCTGAAGGAGTACGTGCAGCGCGGCAAGCTGGACGTCTTTGTTACATATGAGGATTTGACGGAGGAGAAGGCGTCGCTGAAGTACAACGGGCATCTCGCGGCCGAATATCTGAAGTATTACCGGCAGATGGCCGCGGAATTCGGGATTGAGGATGATATCCGCGCTTCCACGCTGGGCCGGTGTCCGGAGGTGTTTCAGATGGAGGAGCAGGACGTGGATGAGAAGGAGATCTGGGCTCTGCTCGAGCAGGCCGTGCGCGGCGCCTGCGTGCAGTTTGCCGCTTCCAGGGAGAAGGAGGGAGAGGCTCTTCGGGCGAATCTGCTTGACAAACTTGAGGGAATGTTGGAAAATGTAGCTCTGGTTGAAAAACGGTATCCGCAGATTGTTGCCGAGTACCGGCTGAAGCTGGAGGATAAGGTGAAGGAACTGCTTGCCGACGCGAAGTTCGACGACGGAAGGATTGCCGCGGAGGTTGTCCTGTTTGCCGACAAGATCTGCACGGATGAGGAGACGGTGCGGCTGCGCAGCCATATCGAGACGATGATCGGCGTGCTTAAAGCAGGCGGTGCGGTCGGGCGCAAGCTTGATTTTATCGCGCAGGAGATGAACCGTGAGGCGAATACGATCCTCTCCAAGGCAAATGATCTTGAGACGTCGAACATAGCGATTGAGCTGAAGACGGACATCGAGAAGGTCCGGGAGCAGATCCAGAATATTGAGTAGGAATATTTGGGAGAAGGCAATGTCAGGTTTGGTGAATATCGGTTTTGGGAATATGATATACTCGGATAAAGTGATCGCAGTGGTGAATCCGGACGCGGCTCCGATTAAACGCATGGTCCAGAATGCGAGAGAGTCACAGCGCGTCATTGATGCGACGCAGGGCAGGCGCACAAAGTCAGTTATTATGATGGAGAATACGCAGATTGTGCTGTCTGCGATGCAGCCTGATACGATAGCCAGGAGATTCGCCGCGGTCCATATGCCGGGTCAGGAGACGAAGGGAGAAGATTCATGAGCAGGAAAGGGATTCTTGTGGTAGTATCTGGTTTTTCCGGAGTTGGAAAAGGGACTCTGATGAAGAGACTGACGGAGAAATACAGTCAGTATGCATTGTCCGTCTCGGCGACGACGAGGGAGCCGCGCGACGGGGAAGTGGATGGAAGAGAGTATTTTTTCAGGTCAAAAGAAGAGTTTGAGGAACTGATCAAAGGAGGCCTGCTGATTGAGCACGCCGTGTTCTGTGACAATTACTATGGGACGCCCAGGGAGTACGTCGAGGATCAGATGAGTCAGGGAAGAGACGTCATACTGGAGATTGAGACGCAGGGAGCGCGGCAGGTGCGGGAAAAGTATCCGGACGCGCTGACGCTGTTTGTGATGCCGCCGGATGCGCAGACGCTGGTCGAGCGGCTGAAGAAGCGTGATTCCGAGACGGAGGAAGGGATGGAATCACGTCTCGCCTGCGCGGTCAGGGAGGCCGACTGTGTGGACCAGTATGATTATATGATTGTCAATGACGATCTTGAGGAGAGTGTGGATCAGATGCATGAACTGATTGTGAGTCAGCATAATCTGGTCAGCAGGAATAAAGATTTCGCGGAGCAGATCCGCTCTGAGCTGAAGGTATTTGCGAAAGGAGAATGAACGACATGTTGCACCCATCTTACACAGACCTGATGAAGGTTGTGAACAGCCAGGCAGAGGAAGGAGAGGAGCCGATTGTTACCAGCCGTTATTCGATTGTGCTGGCGACAGCGAAGAGAGCGCGTCAGATTATTGCGAGGCAGTCAGGCGAGAGCGCTCCCGGCCTGCAGGTTTCCAAGCCGCTCTCGAAGGCGGTGAAGGAGCTGAACGAGGGAAAGATCAGGATTCTTCCGGAGAATGAGGAAACGGAAGAGGAAAGCTGAGAGCATGGCGGAAGTGTAATTGGAGGAAACAGATGAAAGAAGTAAAAGAATTCAGTAAAAGTTATGTGTTGGTTTCCACCCTGTATGTGGTACTTGGAGGTGTGCTTCTTGCATGGCCTGATATATCGATGAAAATGATCGGGTATGTGCTTGGCTTTTCTCTGCTGATCATCGGGTTCACCTATGGGATTGTTTATTTTACGCGCGATAATCTTGCGGGAGTTCTGCAGCTTGATCTTGTGATTGGGATTGTGGCGGCCGCGTTCGGCATATTTATCCTGCTGAATCAGGATTTTCTGCCGACGGTTTTTCCTATTGCAATGGGGATTATTCTGCTGCTTGGCTCCGTGCTCAAGATCCAGAATGCGGTCAGCATGAAGCGGCTGCAGTTTCGGAAGTGGTATATCTGCCTGATTTTTGCGCTGGTTCTCGCTGCGCTTGGCGGGGTGCTGCTGGTGAATCCTTTTACCTCTGACCGGTGGCTGGCTCTCTATATCGGCGCCTGCCTGATTCTGGACGGAGTGGTGAATCTCGTGGCGATGAGCCTGATCGTCGCCCGCATGAAGAAGCTTGAGAAGGAGCAGAAAAATGCTCCGACTCCGGTGAAGGACTTTACAGGGGAGACGGTCGAGCCGTCCGAGGTGATCATAGACCAGGTGATCGAGGATCATGGAGAAGAGCAGGAGACGAAAAAAAAGACGGGCCTCATCAAATGGGGCAGAAAATAACGGGAGCTGCGGATGAAGATATTGTTTGTTTCGCTCGGATGCGACAAGAATCTTGTCGATTCCGAGGAGATGATCGGGCTGCTTGGCAGCAGGGGATATACATTCACGGACGATGAGACGGAGGCGGAGATCATTGTGATCAATACCTGCTGTTTTATCAACGATGCAAAGGAAGAAAGCGTCCAGACGATCCTGGAGATGGCGGAGTATAAAAAGGCGGGCAGCTGCAAGGCGCTGATCGTGACCGGCTGCCTGGCCCAGCGCTACCGGCAGGAGATTCTGGATGAAATAGAAGAGGTTGACGTGGTGCTCGGGACGACAGCCTGGGAGAAAATTGCGGACGCGATTGAAGAGGCTCTGCGCGGGGAACGCTCCGTCAGCCTGGAGGATCTGTCCGGGCTGCCGGCGCCTGTTGCGGACCGTGTGCTCACGACGGGAGGCCATTTCGCGTATCTGAAGATCGCGGAGGGCTGCAATAAATGCTGTACTTACTGCGTGATTCCGAAAGTGCGGGGCAGGTACCGCAGCGTTCCGATGGAGCATCTGCTGGCCCAGGCGGAAAAGCTGGCGGAGCAGGGAGTGCGCGAGCTAATCCTTGTCGCGCAGGAGACGACGCTTTACGGCGTGGATCTCTACGGGACCAAATCGCTCCATCTGCTGCTGGAGGGACTCTGCAGGATACCGGGCTTTTACTGGATCCGCATTCTGTACTGTTATCCGGAGGAGATTTATCCGGAGCTGGTCCGGACGATCCGGGAACAGCCGAAGATCTGCCATTATCTGGATCTGCCGATTCAGCATGCCTCGGACCGTATCCTGAAAAGGATGGGCAGGAGGACGTCGAAGGCGGATCTGATCCGGATCGTGGAGGGACTGCGCAGGGAAATTCCAGACATCGTTCTGCGGACGACTCTGATTACGGGCTTTCCGGGGGAGACGCCGGAGGATCATGAGGAACTGATGGAGTTTGTCGATCAGATGGAGTTTGACCGGCTCGGGGTGTTTACCTACTCGCAGGAGGAGGATACGCCGGCGGCTGTTATGCCGGATCAGATCGATGAGGAGACGAAGCTTGACCGTCAGGAGGAGCTGATGGAGCTTCAGCAGGAGATTGCGTTTGACAAGGCGGAGCAGATGACGGGCCGTATTGTCGAGGCGATGATTGAAGGCGAGGTTTCCGGGGAGAATGTCTATGTGGCGCGCACGTACGGGGATGCGCCGAACGTGGACGGACTGTTGTTCCTGCATACGGATGAGACGCTGATGTCGGGGGACTTTGTGCGGGTCAGGATCACCGGCGCCGCGGAATATGATTTGATAGGAGAGATTGCAGATGAATTTACCGAATAAACTGACATTGATGCGTGTGGTGATGGTTCCTTTTTTTGTATTTTTCATGCTTTGGGACGGTATGGGAGACAAAGGAAAATATGTGGCTCTGGCTCTCTTTATCCTTGCGAGCGCGACGGACTGGCTTGACGGCTACCTGGCCCGGAGGGACCATCTTGTGACTGATTTTGGAAAATTCATGGATCCCATCGCGGATAAACTGCTGGTCTGCTCGGCGATTATCTGTCTTGTGGATAAGCAGCAGCTGGCGGGCTGGATTGCCATTGTGATCATCGGACGTGAGTTTATCATCAGCGGATTCCGCCTGGTTGCTTCCGACAAGGGTGTTGTGATCGCGGCGAGCTACTGGGGAAAATTCAAGACGGTGTCTCAGATGTTCATGGTGATCCTGCTGATTCTTGATCTGGGCGGAGTTTTCAATACGGCTGCCCAGGTGCTTGTGTGGATCGCGCTTGCACTTACTGTGATTTCTCTTGTGGATTATCTGATGAAGAACTGGAAAGTGATGGAAGGCGGGATGTAAATGCGTGCTCTGAGAGGGAAGATGCCGGGGATGCGTTCCCATGCACTGCAAAATGACGCTTCCGGGCAGCGCGTGGGCAGCGGCCGTTTCCGGGGGCTGTCCGGACGGCGAAAAGCGGCGGGCAGCGGATCTCAGGAGAAGAAAGAGGATCCATCCGGGGAATGTCTTGCCAGGGAGATTGCGGCCTGCTGTGAGTACCTTGTAAAGACGCTCACGGCCAGAGGACTCACGATGACGGCGGTGGAGTCCTGCACCGGCGGGATGGTTGCCGCGGCGGTCACTTCCGTGCCCGGGAGTTCTGTGATTCTCAGACAGAGCTATGTGACGTACTGCGATGACGCAAAGCACAGCATGGTCGGTGTGCGCCGCAGGACTCTGCGCAGATATACGGCGGTCAGCCGGCAGACGGCCGGCGAGATGGCCGCCGGGGGAGCAGAGAGAGCGGCGGCGGATCTCTGCCTTTCCGTTACAGGATATGCCGGTCCGGCCTCCGGGGATGAGGAAGTTGGTCTGGTCTATGTCGGCTGCTGTTACCGCGGAAAAATCCACGTGAAGGAATGTCACTTTGAGGGAGACCGGGCGGCGGTGCGGCAAAGCGCCTGCGCGCAGGCGCTTCGCATGGCGGTAAAAGCGATTAGCCAGGATTCTCCCTGACGGATGGTGAAGCTGGCCGGTACTGCAGTTGCCTTTGTTAGTACTGCTTCCGGAAATGGACGTCATCCTGAAGATTAATGGCGCTGTTTTCAGTGAAGGGTGCCGAACTGCCGCATGAGGGTGCAGATCCGGTCAATCTGTCGGATCTCCTGCGGAGATTTTCCGATTTTCATGACGTTGATGATCGTTTCAATTTCATCGGGGCGAAATGACATGCCGCCTGTATTTTTCTGCGAAGCTGCTGCCATCAGAAAAGGCAGCAGCTCGTTTTGGCTTTTCCCCTGTGCCTGCGTGGCGAGGGAGGAAAGCATCTGAAGTCTGGCAGGGTCGATGCCTGCCAGCGCGGGATTATTCATCCAGTTTTGTCCGGAGGAATTCTGAGGGCCGGCGCTGCTTGGATGGGAATCGCCATGGCTGTTCGTGTTGTCCTGCCAGGGAGTGTTCTGCATGTCTGCGCTGTCGCCGTATGGACTGCCCTGAGTGTCCTGCCAGGGAGTGTTCTGGGAGCTTGCGTTGTCTGGGTACGGGGTATTTTTGCTCTGCTGTTGTCCCCGCCATGTATTCGAGTTTGAATTCTGAAATAAACTCATAAGTCACCTCTTTATTTTCCTGCATTTTATATTTTTCGGATTTACAGTCCGCGATTTTCAGACAGAAGCAAAGCTTCCTGCGAGCTCCTGCAGCTGCTCCGGGGATTGGACCGCCGCCGAGTATAGTTCCAGCGTCGAGAGGATCATAAGGCAGCGGTCGATTGTCTCCTGCTCGGATGGATCACAGTAGTTTCGGATGTCGTTGAGAATATCTGTCATGTTTGTATTTTCCTGGTCTATGCTGCAGGCTGTGACGTTTGCCTCGCTGCCGGAGAAGAATGCCATGATATTCTGCAGTTCAAGAAGCTTGGCACAGACAGCGATAAATTTCTGTTCCTGCGGTCTGAGATAGGGAACGGCGGCCTTAATCATCTGAAGATGATGATGATTGGCGACCTGATCGATTGCAGTCAGCATAATGTCTCCCTGTGTACTTTTTTGTCTATATTTATATGAGATAAGGAACGAAGATATGCAGAAAGAATATGATAAAACAGAAAGATATGGTAAGAAAGGATCATTCTATGAGAACGCACACGGTAATCGACGGGAATGCTTTTTATGAGGTGGACGACGAATGTATGGAGCGTCTGCGGCTGAAAAAAGAGGATAAAACTGGCGATGCGGATATTCGGGCGGCCGGCCGGAGCGGATACGGCTTCCAGTCTGAGAGTAATGGGAAAAGGTGCAGGAAGAACAGGTAGATTTTCCTGCTTTCTGAACATAACTGAAGGTCTCCCGGAGAAAATTCCGGGGGACTGTTTTTTGTGCGCAGGCCCAGGCAGGGAAACCAGCTGCTGCCGCAGCATCTGGGCCGCGCAGCGAGCAGGAGGAAAAGCCGCCTCCTGCTCGATTCACAGGAAATTTCGTCCTGTGACACAAAAGGCCTCCGGCGGGTGCGCACGAGCACGTGCATGAAAACAGAAAAAGGCGGGGACCAGGCCCCGCCAGAGCAAGAAGATGAATCAGCATCCGCATCCGCAATTGCCGCCGTTGCCGCCGGTTATACCGTTGCCGCCGCATCCGCCGCAAAGGAGAAGCAGGATGATGATCCAGCAGCAGTTGTCGCCGCCGAGATTGCTGTTCATGCTGTAGTTATTGCCGCCGCATCCGCAGCAGGACAGAAGCAGGATCAGCCAGATCAGAGTGCTGCATCCGCCGCTGTTGCCGTTGTCACATCCACATCCACAGTTTGTTGCTGCTAAATCGCTCATTTTGTAGCCTCCAGATTGTTCTTACACTGTATACTATGTGCCAGGATGGAAAGTGTTACAGGATGAGCGAAAATATTTTTATGCGGTTCAGGGACGGATCATGGCCTCGAATACCCCGAAAAGATTCATCTCCCCGTATCCCCATTCCGGATTCGGATAGTGGAGGGCGGCGTTTCGCATGGTCCCGTAGAGAAACAGGCTCTTTATCTCTCTGGAAGTAAAGATTCTTGGCTTACTTCTGCGCAGTCCCCACTCGGCAAGCAGGCATACGGCCCCGGAAGTGAGAGCCGAGGCGGCGCTGGAACCTGTGAAGAGGCGCAGGCCTCCGCCGGGAACGGGAGCGGTTACCTCAACGCCCGGAGCGGCAAAATCGGGTTTTATGATCCCGTTGCTTGTGTATCCCCGGCTGGAATTGATAAAAAGAGTTCCTTTGTAGGCATTGCTGGTACTCACGGTGATCGGCCCGTCCGCGCAGGCGGGGATGACAAGCGTAGTATCCGGCAGCGGATTGAAGAATCGTATGCCGGAGGGAATAAAGCCGCTGATCGGGAGCCAGAGGTGAAATCCTCCGTTGACAAAGCTCCTGCTGATGACGATGATTCGCCACAGACCGGGGGCGGGCTCGGAAAACCGCAGCATGACAAGCTGCATGCCTGTGGTGATTTCCACCAGTTCATAGTCAAGTGTGACGCGGGTGTTATCCAGAAGCAGGGTAAATTCCTGACTGGTTTTGGAGCGGGACCGGATGGGCTCGATTACCTCGCCTCCCGGCGATATCAGTCCGATGCTGAATATTTCGGGAGCGGCCGACCAGAATTCGACGGTGAAGCCTCTGGTTTTTGCGTCCACAAGCAGTTCGATGTCTGCGCGTTCCCCCTGTGTGCTCAGCTTTCCATAATAATGATGTCCCATGCCGGCTTCGTTTCCCGCCGCGGTCACGACATAGATTCCGGACAGGGACTGAATGCTGGACAGAGTCTCTTCGAGGGGAGTTTGACCGGAATGACTGCCCTGGTTGGAGCCAAGCGTGATACAGATGACAAGAGGCTTCTGCAGCTGCCGCGCCTTTTCTGCGAGATAGCGCACGCCAAGCATCAGGTCATTCTCCTGAAAGGCGTCCGCTTCCGGCGGAATCAGAAAATAATCACGCAGATACTGTTTGGCCGGTTTCAGGCGGACAAACAGTATCCCGGCTTCGGGGGCAGCCCCGAAAAAATCCGATTCTTCCTGCGGCGTTCCGCAGGCGATTCCGGCCACGGCGGTTCCGTGTCCGTTCTCGTCGCGGACCGGAACCGTTTCCAGAGGGTCGGCGCTGAATAAGGCCAGATTGATCTGCTCCCTTGTGTATTCGCTTCCATATTGCAGACCTGCGGGAGGGGATCCGGTCTGATCGCTCTGGTCCCATATGCTTAAAATGCGGGTTGTGCCGTCCGTATTCCGGAAGGCGGGATGCGTGTAGTCGATTCCTGAATCCAGGAATCCTACGAGGATGCCGGAGCCTTTCAGATTAAGGACAGGCTGCGACTGGGTGGAGAGGATGCCGGACTGTTCAAGATTCACGGTACTGAGATACGTGAAGAGTTTGGGAACCAGAGAGTATCCTGCGGCGGCGACGGTGGCGAGTCCTTCGCTTTCCGGGATGTGCAGGATGGCATACTGATTGTTTACGATTTGCGGAGAATACCGGGCGAGGCGCGTCAGAAGTTCCCGGGAAGAGTCCGGATACTGATAGATCAGATCGGAGTATTTTTCCGATATGGCTGGTATTTCTGGCATAAGTTTCTCCGGAAAAAATTTTCATAACAGCATATGGGACTGTCGGAGGATGTATTACAAATATTGTATTGACAAAATTGTAGGTAAAGAGTATAAAAAATTTATAAATTTGGAAGGGAGAAACTGGAAGGAAAGAGAGAACTGGCGGGAGAATCTATGAAAAACAGAAGAAAAAGCGGAACGTTTTTGCGGCTGGTGCTCATTCTGGCCGTGTTCTTTGCCGTACAGATTCCCGCTGCGGCAGATGCGGCTGAGACCGCGGGACCGCAGGTACGGAAACAGACGGAAGAAAAGAAGAGTCAGACCGGATGGAGAAAAGAGAAAAACAAGACGTTTTATTATCTGGCGAATGGAAGTATGGCCAGAGGCCTGAAAGTGATTGGCGGGAAAACGTATTATTTCAGCCAGAAAGGGGTTATGCAGACTGGCTGGAAAAAAATTAACGGAAAAATCCGCTACTTTAATCCGGCGAACGGAGTCATGTGGACCGGTTTCAGACGGATCAGTCAGAAACGCTATTATTTTCAGGAGAATGGCGTTTTGAAAACCGGCTGGATAAAGGCTGGTGATGACAGCTATTATGCGGACGCGAACGGCGTGATACAGACGGGCTGGCAGAAGATCGACGGGAAGCTGTATTTTTTCAGTCTGAAAAGAGGGGCCATGAGAACCGGCTTTTGGAAGATCGGCCAGAAAAAATATTATTTTCAGAAAGACGGCGCACTGCAGGCCGGAAGCTGGCTGACGATTGACGGAAAGCGGTATTATGCGGGATATAACGGCGTGATACGGACGGGATGGCAGAAGAACAGCGGGAAAATCTATTATTTCGATGAAAACGGCGTCCTGCAGACTGGACTGCAGAAAGTGGACGGGAACTCGTATTACTTTGATGTGGACGGCGTCCTGCAGACGGGCTGGCAGAAAATCGGCGGGAGCGACTATTATTTTGACGAATCAGGAAAAATGATCACCGGCTGGACGAAGATCGACGGAATGGATTATTTTTTTGACACGGCGACTGGAAAACTGGATACGGAAAAAACGCCGCAGGAAACTCCTCTGGAACGGCTGTGCAGGCAGATCGTGGAGAGCCAGGTGAAGGAGTCGGACAGCATAAATACAAAACTTTCAAAGCTGTTTCAGTATGTGACATGGAAACACAGTTATCTCAGAAGCTACAGTTTTACCGGGGCGAGCGGCTGGCACAAAACGTATGCGTATAATATGCTGACCTCAAAGAGGGGAAACTGCTACAGTTATGCGGCTGCCTTTGCCTATCTGGCAAAGAAGGCAACCGGACTTCCGGTACGGGTAGGCTGGGGAGGAACACCCGCCCGTCTGGGAGGGCTGACTCCGCATGGCTGGTGTGAAATTCGGATCAATGGAGTATGGTATGTGTTCGATCCGGATCTCTACCGCTACGTCTATTACGGAAACTGTTATTACAAAACGATGGGGCAGATAGGCGGCTATTATTATAACAGACATTATGCAACTGTAGATTTTTAACCTGGATCAGGAGGAAGTTTTGCGCTGTGGCGCCGGTTATGGAGTGAACATCAGAGTTTTGCCGGAACACAGGAGGAGAACTTCAGTCAGAGAGATCCAGACGATTAATGGAGGAATTGTATGAGAAAGAGATCAGAACTGATAATTGGAATGACAGCAGCGCTGTGCGCGGGGATTATGAGCGTGTCCATGGCTGCGGAGACAGAGACCCTTACGGAGGCGGTTTCCGCGGAAACGGAGGCTGTTACGGAGGCAGTTTCTGCGGAAACAGAGGGGCTTACGGAGGATCCATCCGCGGAGACAGACATTCCCGCGGTGATTAAACTGAATATTGAGGGGCTGGAGGAGCCCATGGAAATCCAGAATACGGCGGAACTGAATATCGCGGCCGTATCAGTGGAAACGCTGGACGAGGAGCACGTTGATATTACCATGAAGTCTTCGGATGGTCTGACTTATGAGTTTAAAAATGTGAGGTACGTTGAAGTTGTGAGGCCGGAGCTGGTTGTACAGGGTTCTTTTGCCTACATAAAGTATACCAGCATTGTTTCCGGGGAAGAGAAGAATGTCGGCCAGACGGGAGAACTGACTTACGAGGAGCCGGCGGAACTTTTTGCGGTAGACGACGTTTATATCCGGGCGGAGCCGGACAGTGACTCGGAGATTCTCGGCGTGATCAGCAGGGGAGATTCGATTGAAGTGCTCGGAGAGACAGCGGACTATTTTAATGTGAAAAAAGAGGACGTGGTCGGCTACAGTGTGCGCAAATGCGTAAGTGAAGATGAGCAGGAAGCGATTGCCGCAGTGAAAGCGGAGGAAGCTGCGCGGGAGGCGATCCGGATCGCGCAGGAAGAAGCCGCAAGACAGGCGGCGGCGCAGCAGGCCGCGGCGGCGCGTTCCTCCAGAGCGTCTTCTTCCTCATCTAAGGGATCTTCTGTGTATGAGACGGGACGCCAGAAATTTGATGACTGCGATGGAAGCGGCCATGGATATTATGAAATTACATATTCGGATGGAAGTACAAAGTACGAGGAATATTGATAAAAAGCCTGCCGTCCTTTCTGATTTTGCCGCATCGGGATTTTTGAGGGAGAAAATTTCAATATTGTGCATTGGACATGCATCTCCCGCAATATACTGATACAGGAATAAACCGTATATACTTACAACCTGAATAATTGACACAAAAGCCGGGTGGGTAGCCAGAAGAACCTTCCCGGCTTTTTTCTCTCACAGGAAAATACTGCTTTGCAGCCTGCTGAGCATTTTACAGGAGAGGAATGCAGGAAACAGGGGCGGTAATTTCGGAGGTAACATATGGAGCGGGTAAGAGCGAGGCTGCGGGCGGATGAGGCTCACAGAGCGGGATTTACAGGGAGAGGAATTACGGCGGCGGTACTTGACACAGGAATCTGCAGTCATCCGGACTTTGATGGCAGGATCCTGTATTTTCAGGATTTTACGGGGCAGTCTTCCCGGATTTATGATGACGCGTCTCACGGGACGCATGTGTCCGGGATTCTGGGAGGAGACGGGAGGGCTTCCGGGGGAAGGTACCGCGGAATCGCCCCGGAATGTAATCTGGTTCATCTGAAAGTACTGGACCGTTTCGGGCAGGGACGGATGAAGCATCTGCAGGAAGGAATTGAGTGGGTGATCCGAAACAGGGAACAGTATCAGATTCGGATTATGAACATATCGGCAGGCGCGTCGAAGGAGGACAACGAATCGGAACTGCTGCTGAAAACTGTGGAGCGCGCCTGGGATGCAGGGATTGTCGTAGTCGTGGCAGCAGGGAATATGGGGCCGGAGCCGATGACGGTCACGATTCCGGGAAACAGCCGCAAAGTGATCACGGTGGGATCGTCTGATGAATTCCGGATGAGTCCGATGCGGGGAAACGCCAGTTATTCGGGCCGGGGCCCCACGCATGAATGTATCTGCAAACCGGAACTGGCGGCGCCGGGCACCGGGATCATCTCCTGCAGTGCGAACTGGCAGAGGGGAGGGTATTATCAGATCAAAAGCGGAACGTCGATGGCCGCGCCCGCGATTTCCGGCTGTGTGGCTCTGCTGCTTTCAAGAGAGCCTGATCTGACGAATCTGGAGGTAAAAATGCGGCTGAAGAATGCGGCCGAGGACGCGGGGCTTCCGTTTAACAGACAGGGATGGGGAATCCCGAATCTGAGGAAGCTGCTGGGCCTGCCTGGAGCGTGAAGACAGGAGCTGCCGGGCAAAGGTCCGGGAAAGCGGAGTTACTGTTCACTCCCCCCTCTCAGGCATTGTGAAAAGTGACGAAATTTATTTTTTTATCTGGTGGATAACCGGG
>CANQAR010000107.1 GCA_947588845.1 uncultured Lachnospiraceae bacterium | reverse complement strand
GAAATTTCAGGATTTTCGGATTACAATAAAGGCAGTTCTTAACCAGGAAGGAGAGCATCATAATGTACAAAATCATTGCCTGCGATCTGGACGAGACTCTGCTCCAGACCGACCGCACCATTTCCCAGAAAAATATTGAAGCTGTTCAGAAGGCCCGTGCCATGGGCGTTAAGTTTGTTCCGGCCACGGGCAGAGGATATAATTCAGTCGGCGGTACCCTGGCGGAACTTGGCCTTCTGGACAAAGAGAATGAGTATGTCATTTCCTATAACGGCGGAGCTGTCACAGAGAACAGGGGAAACCGTCTGCTCCACTTTGAGGGGATTCCGTTTGCGCAGGCGGAAGAGCTGTACCGCAGGGGATTAAACTATAATGTCTGTATCCATGTTTACACCAAAGATATGGTTTACGCATACAGACTCTGGCAGGAAGAAATCGATTATCTGGCCGGCAGAATGGAAGTTACTGAGATTTTTTCGGAGGATATCAAATTCCTTGCCGGACAGGAAGTTGTCAAAGTTTTATATGTGAATACGGACTATGCCTACTTAAAGCAGATTGAAAAGGATCTGGAAGATGTCACGCGGGATATGGATGTCAGCTACTCGGCGAACCGCTATATTGAATTTAACCGGAAAGGGGTCAATAAGGGAGTCGGTCTTCTTTCTCTGGCAAAACTGCTGGGTGTCAGACGTGAGGAAACAATCGCGATCGGCGATAATTTCAATGACCTTCCCATGATTCAGGCCGCGGGGCTGGGAATCGGCGTGCGAAACACGGTGGAAGATATGAAGCCTCTGTGTGATTATATCACGGAAGCGACGAACGATGAGAGCGCAATTGCGGAAGTGATCGAAAAATTTGTATTGAATGGCCGCTGACGCCGAAAATCTGCTATGCAACTCACGGTTGACAGATTTCCAGCCGCTGTTTGGTGGTACGCAACCGCAAAACAAACTATGATCTTCCCTGCGGATGGCGATAAAGCCGCCGACAAATCACATGCGGAGGAAAGAAAAATGATCCTGGCAGACAAAATAATGAATTTAAGAAAAAAGAACGGCTGGTCGCAGGAAGAACTTGCGGAGAAGATGCAGGTGTCAAGGCAGGCGGTTTCCAAATGGGAGGGCGCGCAGAGTGTACCGGATCTTGAGAGAATCTTGATGCTGAGCAAACTCTTTGGAGTCACCACAGATTATCTTCTCAAGGACGAAATAGAGGACGAAGAATTTACGGACGACGCAGACCATGTGCCTGTTAAACAGATTTCTCTCGCGCAGGCAAACGAATTTCTGGAATGGAGAAAGCGGGCGGCCTGCTGCATTGCCGCTGCCACTTTTCTGTGCATCATCGCTGTGATCCCGCTTCTTCTTTTGAGCATTGTGCCGGAACTGCCGGGTTCTCCTGTTTCCGAAAATTTAGCCGGAGGAATCGGCCTGGTCACGCTGCTGATCCTTGTTGCGCCTGCGGTGGCAGTCTTCATCTTCTGCGGCTTCAAAAACGCGCCGTTCGAGTTCATTGACAAAGAGCCGTTTGAGACGGAGTATGGTGTGGACGGAATGGTAAAGGAAAAACAGAAAGCATACAGGCCCACCTATGTAAAATTTAATATCATAGCTGCCTGCCTGTGTGTTCTTTCTCCTGTCCCGCTTTTAATCGGCAGTTTCACGGAAAAAGAGTTTTTCACCGTAGTCATGCTGACTGTCACGATACTTTTGGCGGGAATTGGAACAGTGCTTTTTATCATGGCCGGCGTCCGCTGGGCAAGTATGCAGAAGCTTTTGAGAGAGGGAGACTATGCGCTTCGAAATCTTCGGGATCAGAAAAAACTCCGTATCAAAAAAAGCGTCGGGACGATCTATTGGCTGAGTGCGACCGCCATATACCTCGGATGGAGCTTTTTGACAGAGGACTGGGAAATCACGTGGATCGTCTGGCCGATTGCGGGGATATTGTTTGGCGTTGTCATGTGCATCTGCAATCTGATCATAGACAGGGATAAAGAATAAAAGAATACCGTGTGACCTACCTGCCAAATAAGTCAGAGTGTGTACCTGTGCGGTCAAGCAGCAATTCGTTGTCTGTCTGCTTGTATATCAATAACCAATCAGGGGCAATATGGCATTCACGGAACCCCATGTGGTTTCCTGTCAGGTTATGATCTCTGTTTTTGGCGGGTAAGGAAGCCGGTATTCGGAGTGTGTTAATTGCCTGCTGTAATAGTCGCATATTATAATTGCGTTTTTGGCAGGTTTTAAAGTCTTTTTTAAATTTGGTTGAATAGCGGATGTCAAGCATGATTAATCTCCCTTAGCCAGTTCTGCGAATAAATCTTCTGTACTGCCAGTAAAGCGGGTGCCGCCGCCACTTTCCAATTCTGCCATAGATTCAAGGGTTTCAGAGTTCGGAATTTCTTCCGGAATGGCTGCTCCCTGCAAATAGGAGATAACATAGAACAGTTTGCTTTCTGGTATTTGATCAATAAGGCTTTTGGCAAACTCGCGATTACTCATAATATACACTTCCTTTCACGGTTATTATATAGGGTTTGAAAGCAATTTCATTATCAGGTGGAAAGAAATATTATCAGGTTGAGGGATTACGGTAAGTATATCATAAGCCGCTGCCCCTGTAAAGAAAGGAATTGAAACAAGAGGAAAGGGCCAGTTATGAAGAATATATTAATATTAGGCGCGAGTGGAACAGTTGGCACCGCGGTATTCAGACATTTTTCCTGCGATAAGAACTTTAGTACTTTTGGAACCTGTTTTTCGGCCGTCCAGGGAAAAACTTCATCATTGATACACTTTTCCGTTGAGTTTCCCGATGATATCTGTTCTATCTTAAGGCAGGTCCGCCCTGATATCGTTATATCCGCTTTGCGTGGGGACTATGATAAACAATTGGCTACTCATGAAAATGTGACAGAATACCTGATGACGAACGGCGGCAGGCTGATCTATCTTTCTTCTGTGAATGTATTTGACGGCGGCTGTGATCGTCCGCATTATGAAGAAGATGTCCGGATTTCAAATAGTGATTATGGGCAGTTTAAGATACAATGCGAAGACTTATTGCGGAACCGGATGGGTAACAGGGCAATACTGATCAGGCTTCCTTTTGTCTGGGGGAGGAATTCACCAAGGTTTCAGGAGGTGAAGGCCGGATGTGAAAAAGGACAACTGGAGATTTATACGGATCTTTTCAGTAATCATGTGTCAGACTTGCAGATTGCCCAGACGATTCAATGGATAATCCATGAGAATAAGGACGGGGTTTTTCATATCGGAACCTCGGATGTGATAAGTTACCAGCGTTTTATTGAACAGCTGATTGCGGCTGCGGGTATGAAATTGCCTCAATTTACATTTCGGAGAGGGCCGGGGATAATGGCAGCAATAAGCAGCCGAAAAGACATCCCCGTTATGTTAAAGTGGACCACCGGGAAGCTGATTCAGTATCTCTGCTGTGAAGGAGGAAGGACATGACGCTTCAGCAGCTGAAATACCTGATCGCCGTTGCTGAAAAAGGGTCGATCACGGAGGCGGCGAAGGATTTATATATCTCTCAGCCCAGTCTTTCCGGCGCGATTAAGGAAGTGGAAGCGGAGATAAAACTCAGCATCTTCCATCGCAGCCGGACCGGGGCAGCATTGACGGCTGAGGGTATGGAATTTCTTGGGTATGCCCGCCAGGTTGTACAGCAGATGGAACTTCTGGAATCCAGATATATTGACAATCAGCCGGAAAAAACGCGCTTCTGTGTTTCCACCCAGCATTACACATTTGCCGCCAACGCTTTTGTGGAACTGGTGCAGCGCTTTGGGCAGGAGCGGTACGAGTTTATCCTGAACGAAACGCAGACTCATCAGATCATTGAGGATGTCAGAAACCGCTTCTGTGACCTGGGAGTTCTCTATCTTTGCCGGAGCAACGAGATCGTTCTGCAAAAATGTTTTGAGGATTACGCTCTGGATTTTCATGAATTGTTTACTGCGGCGCCGCACGTCTTTTTGCGGAGGGAGCATCCTCTGGCAAAGAGGGAGAAAATCACACTGGAGGATCTGAAGCCGTATCCCCGGCTGAGTTTTGTGCAGGGAGTTTATGAGTCATCCAATTTTGCGGAAGAACTGTTCAGCAATGAAATCGCGGACAAAAGCATAAAGATCAGCGACCGGGCCGCCATCGTCAATTTTATGATCGGACTGGACGGCTATACGATCTCAAGCGGCATATTTCCCAAGTATCTGCATGGTGATTCTATTGTTTCTGTTCCACTTGATGCAGACGAAACGATGCGGATCGGATATCTTTTGAACAGGGACCGCGAACTGTCTGACCTGGGCAAAGTCTATATTAAGGCCCTGATACAGTATCAGCAGAGCAATCCATAGAAATTTCCTATGGATTAGCCTCAAAAATCAGTATTACCTATCCCATGCGGTCTTGTTATATAATGGGACGCGAAAGGAGGCGGTACGATGCCTGCCTATGCGATAGGTAATTTTTTTGTTTATTCGCTGATTAACGCGTTTACTCCGGGACCGGGAAACATTCTGGCTCTGAACACAGTGACGAATTATGGATGGAAGAAAGGGAAACCTCTGTTTTTCGGCATTTTCGCCGGCTATTATGCTGTGCAGATGATCTGCGCAGTGTTTGTGTTTGGCGTCAGCACCTTTTTGCCGTCTGTTCTGAGTGTAATGAAATATGTCGGCGTCGCGTACATTCTCTGGCTTGCTGTTCACATTGCCATAAGCCGCCCGGATGGGGATAACAGGGAAAAATCAGCGTCTTTCTGGAAGGGATTTATGCTGCAGTTTGTCAATGTGAAGATCTATCTGTTTGGCATTACGGCGCTGACCGGGTATGTGACAAACTACAGCACGGCTCTGTGGGTGCTGATCTTCTTTGAACTTGTGATCGCCACCATAGGCACGATTGCAACTTCCACCTGGATCTGCGCGGGAATGGCGATCCAGAAATTTTATCTCCGGCATTACAGGCTGATCAACATCATTCTTGCCCTGACGCTGCTGGAATGTGTGTACAGTATTTTGAAGTAATCCGTGGACTTTGATTCGCGGTGTTGCCGGGTATGTCTGGCATGAATGTTTGGGAGGGAAGGTATGAAAATCAAAAAACTGGACTATGCTCTGACGGTCTGTAAGGTTGCGTCAGAAAGAGATATTGACCTGACGAAGGATTTTTATTTTTTGGGGAAAACGGATGAAGAATATTCTGTGGTGTGTATCACGGAGGATACGCCGCCAAATACGATCGCACGAGAAGACGGGTGGAGAGGATTCAGGATACAGGGAGAGCTTGACTTTTCGCTGACCGGGGTGCTTTCCAGGCTGTCAGGTATTCTTGCGGAGAATAAAATCGGAATCTTCGCGGTATCAACATTCAACACGGATTATATTCTTGTTAAAGAAGAAAACTTTGATAAGGCTTTGGAAATACTGGCGTCTGCCGGATATGAAATCATGAAAGGCGATAGGATATGTGGTTAATTTTTGCTTTATTATCTTCTGTATTCGCAGCGCTTACATCTATATTGGCGAAAATCGGTATTGAAGGTGTAAACTCCAATCTTGCGACTGCCATCAGAACAGTGGTAGTTGTATTTCTGGCATGGGGAATGGTGTTTTTGACAGATGTCCAGGGAGGGATCTCAAATATCAGCAGGAAAAGCTGGATTTTTTTGATACTATCCGGTCTGGCCACCGGCGCTTCATGGCTTTGCTATTATAAGGCGCTGCAGATTGGCGAGGCATCGAAAGTTGTGCCGATTGACAAGCTGAGCGTTGTTATCACGCTCGTTCTCGCATTTGTATTTCTGCACGAAAAAGTTACCCCTAAATCTCTGATAGGGTGCATACTCATTGGAGCAGGGACATTGTTTATGGTTTTATAAGTTCTAAATTTATCAGGCAGAACAATACATTACCAAAGAGCCGGACGCATAAGACGCAGAGCCGATGATTTTGTGGGAACTCTCACAAATCGTCGGCCCTTGCTTTTTCGGATGAAAAGGTATTTTTTAGAAGAAAAAGATCTGTCAACATCTCTTGACTTTTTTCCAAAAACGGGTATAATAAATAACATAAGTTGCGCAACTATAGTTGCTTTATGATGGGAGGAACATACTCATGCCGCCAAAATTCAAATTCACACGGGATGAAATCACAAGCGCTGCACTGAATGTGACGCGGAAAGCCGGCCCTGACGGGCTTACTGCAAGGGCGCTGGCAGAGGAACTTGGCTGTTCGGTCAAGCCGATTTTCGGGCTGTTCAAAAATATGGAGGAAGTGCAGGGAGCGGTCTTGTCTGCTGCCCGGTCGCTGTACGAAAGCTATCTTGCCGAGGATATGGCAGCGGGAAAGTATCCTCCTTACAAGGCCAGCGGCATGGGTTATATCCGCTTTGCCAGGGAGGAGAAAGAACTGTTCAAATTACTTTTCATGTGTGACCGCAAAGGGGAGCCGCCAAAGCCGGGCAGGGAATTGGATGTCATTATCCCCCTTATTATGAAAAACACGGGGCTTTCCAGAGAGAGGGCGGAACTGTTTCATTTGGAGCTGTGGATCTTCGTGCATGGGATTGCGTCCATGATCGCCACATCTTATCTTGACTATGAAATGGAAACTATCAGCGAAATGCTGACGGATGTCTATATGGGGTTGAAAACACGTTTTTGTGAAGGGGTAGGGAAATAATATGGATGCCATTAAAACGGTTGATCTTACGAAAAAATACAAAGACCTGACCGCTGTTGACAGACTAAACCTCACCGTCCGGCAGGGCGAACTGCTGTCCCTGCTGGGTGTTAACGGTGCGGGCAAGACTACGACGATCAAGATGCTGACGGGACTGACAAGGGCTACCTCCGGAGACGCTTATCTGAACGGGAAAAGTATTTTGACGGAGAGTGCGGCAGTAAAGAAAATGATCGCGGTATCGCCCCAGGAAACGGCGGTGGCCCCAAATCTGACGGTCAAAGAGAACCTGGTCCTTTTGGCAGGCGTTCACGGATTTTCCAAAGCCGAAGCTAAAGACAAGGCTGCGGAACTGAGTGACCGCTTCGGTTTAGGAGAGATCGCAAACAAAAGGGCCGGAAAGCTGTCCGGCGGATGGCAGCGCAGACTGAGCATCGCCATGGCTCTGATCAGCGGTCCGCAGATCCTGTTTCTTGACGAGCCCACATTGGGACTGGACGTTCTGGCAAGAAGCAGTCTATGGGATATGATCCGCACCCTCAAAGGGAAAATGACCGTGATCCTGACGACTCATTACCTGGAGGAAGCCGAGGCACTTTCCGATCGTGTGGCCATTATGAAAAGCGGCCGGCTTCTGCTCACCGGTACGCCTGCAGAGATCAAGAGGCGGGCAGGTACAGACAAATTTGACGAGGCATTCGTGCGTATCGTAAAGGAGGGAGAAGCATGAGAATACTGGCTTTTTCCAGGCGAAATGATCTGGAAGTTTTGCGCGACCCGCTCAACTTGTTTTTCGGAGTTGGTTTTCCGCTCATCCTGCTGTTGCTGCTGACCGCGATCCAGGCCAATATTCCAGTGGCGTTGTTTGAGATCGGACATCTGGCGCCGGGAATCGTTGTGTTCGGATTGTCGTTTATGACACTGTTCTCCGCCACTCTGATTGCAAAGGACAGGGGCAGCTCTTTCCTGCAAAGATTGTACACAACGCCCCTGACTGCCAAAGACTTTATTTTGGGCTATCTTCTTCCGATCTTGCCCATCTGTATCGCACAGTCGGTCATCTGCTATGGGGCGGCGGTGCTTTTGGGGCTTGAAGTGACGGTCCATCTTGTGGCTTCGGTTCTGTTCACTCTTCCTGTTGCTCTGCTGTTTGTGTCGCTGGGGCTTCTGTGCGGCAGTATTTTCACAGATAAGCAGGTAGGCGGGATCTGCGGGGCCCTGCTGACGAATCTGACGGCGTGGCTCTCCGGCGTCTGGTTTGACCTGGGACTGATGGGCGGCGCATTCCAAAAGATCGCTGATTTGCTGCCGTTTGTCCACGCTGTGGAGATGGAGCGGGTGGTCCTTCGTGGAGATTACGCAGGAGTGTTCCCCCACATCTGGTGGGTGGCAGGTTATGCCGCCGTCGTGACCGCCATAGCGGTGTTCGCATTTTTGCAGCAGATGAAGAGACAGTGAGCTGTTTATGGAGGCTGCCATGAGACTGTTATTTGGATAATCCACTCCCGTTTTTCGGGAAGTGGCTCAGAGCGATAAATTTCCATTTGTCAAATAAATAGGTAAAATGTGGTGGATCAAGTCCTGCCGCATGGATTGGAGGTGGCGACATGGAAGAAAAAGTACGGCTTTCAGATATTGCTTCGGAACTGGGGCTCAGTACGGCGGCGGTATCGTATGTGCTCCATGGCAAGACCGGCATGGTGTCGGAGCGAACGGCCATCAGGGTGCGCCGCGCCCTGGAGGAGCGGGGCTATCTGCCACGGGCGGCAGAGGTGCTGCTGGCGGAGAATCCGGCGAAAATCGTGGGGGTGATCATCAATTCCCACGAGAAATATGAGGCCCACGTTCTGGAGGATGCCTTTATCGCCTCCGCGCTTAACGCCTTGAGTGCGGAGACGGCCAGACGCGGACTGCAGATGATGGTAAAGACCGTGAACGACCTTGATGAAATCGTTTCCTTCGCCACCATGTGGAATCTGGAAGGGATGGTGCTGATCGGTTTTTGCGGTGCGGATTACAAGCATCTGCGGGAGCGTGTCCGTATACCCTTTGCGGTCTATGATGCCTGCGGAGTCATGGCAGAGCGCGTCTGTGCCGTAAATATTGACGACCGTCACGGAGGATTTCAAGTTGGCGAGTATTTCCACCTTTGCGGACATAGCCGCGCTCTGTGTCTGTCCGACAACGATACTGATATGGATCTGGAACGCTGGAAGGGCTTTCGTGAGGGTTTCGGATGCGGCGCGGAGTTTATGATGATCCCGCTGGTTAAAGAGGAGAGGATGGTCTTCTACCGGGAGAAGCTGCCACAGATCAGGAGTTTCACTGCTGTTTTTGCCGTATCAGACATCTACGCCGTTGACCTTATCCATTTTTTGCAAAGCAGCGGTGTCGATATACCGGGCGAGATCTCCGTCGCCGGATTTGACGACACACCCCTTTGCGGTATGGTTTATCCGTCTCTGACCTCTGTTCGTCAGGACACTGGGGAACGTGCGAAGACAGCACTGGACGCTATCGCAAAAATACGGGCCGGTGAGATAGTGGAACCGATCATTACCCTCTCCACATCCCTCGTGATCCGGGACAGCACAAAGAACCGCTAAACAGATCATCCGCGGCATTTCATTGTCATTTTCAACAAAAACGGCGTTTCATTTTTGTCACAACTTACGGATTTAAGTTTTGAAAAGGCCCCTCCCGTCAGTTTATACTTGACTGACGGGAAATTTTTTATGTCACAGGAAATTTCGTCCTGTGACACAAAAAGCCTCTGGCTGAATGCACACGAGCGCGTACATGGAAAATGCTGCTTTCGCAGCCGCGCTCGGCGCGAGAATGTGCCAGAGGCACATTCTTATAAACACGGAGGCTGAAATGGAACGAAAAATCATAAGCAAAAAAGAAAGAATTAAATCAAAGGAGCAGACTTTTTTACGAAATGTCATTGTCCTGGCTGTGCCGGTGGCGCTGCAGTCCATGCTTCAGGCGTCCTTCGGTGTGGTGGATCAGGTGATGATCGGCCAGCTTGGGGGTGTGGAGGTGGCCGCAGTCGGACTGGCAGGAAAATTCACGGGAATATTCAACGTGGTGGTCTCCGCCGTGGGCGCTGTGGCGGGGATCATGATCTCCCAGTACATGGGCCAGAAGAATGCCGCCGAGACGCGGCGGAGCATGGTCCTCAACCTGCGGGTATGCTTCATCCTTGCCGCGCTGTTCATGTTGGTTGGAATCGCCGTTCCGGAGCAGATCATGGGACTTTACATCGGAGACCGCGCGACCGCGGAAACGGCGGGGCGGTATTTGTCGATTGTCTCCGGAACCTTCCTCCCTGTGGCGGGGATTACCATCCTGTCCACCTGTCTGCGATGCATGGAGAAGGCGTCTCTTCCGCTTGGCGCCGGGATTGCGTCGGCGGCTGTCAACACCGGACTCAACTGGATCCTGATTTTCGGACGGCTGGGCGCTCCGGCTCTCGGCGTCACGGGAGCGGCGCTGGCCACGCTGATCTCGCAGCTCGTCTACTTCATGGTCATTCTTGGAATGTACACCAAATACCGTGAGCGGGCGGAAATCGCCGCAGAAGGTCCCTTTGCCTGGGGCCAGTATCTGTCCATGCTGCTGCCGCTCCTGGTAAGTGAATTTATGTGGGTCCTGGGTGAAAACGTGTATGCGGGAATTTACGGACATCTGGGCATCGATGCCAGCGCCGCCATGACGCTGACGAATCCCGTGCAGTCCCTGGCGATCGGGGCATTGTGTGGCCTGAGCCAGGCCGCGGCGATCATTATCGGCAAGCGTCTTGGCGACGGAGACAGAGAAACGGCCTACCGGGAGGCGAAAAAGATCCTTCTCTACGGCCTGGCAGGCTCCCTGCTGCTGTCTGTGGTGATTTTCTTTATAGGCCCCTGGTATGTGCGCATTTTCAAGGTGGAAGCCGGCATCAGGGAACTGACGATCCAGATCCTTACGGCCTACGCCGCAGTCATGCCCTTCAAAGTGCTGAACATGATCATCGGCAGCGGTATCCTCCGCAGCGGCGGGAAAACAACATACGTTATGGCTATTGACCTGATGGGCACATGGATTTTCGGCGTCCCTCTGGGACTCCTCACAGCGTTTGTATTCCGCTGGTCTATCCCCATGGTCTACTTCACTCTGTCACTGGAGGAGTGTATACGTTTTGCCGTCTCCCTCGTCGTTTTCAGGCGCCGCGGATGGATGAACCAGCTGAAAGCGTGAAGGCATAAAAATATCTGTCGGATAATTGAGAAGTTTGCCGCTGAGACAAAAAAGCGGAAAGGCTTTTGGCCTGGAGAAAAATTCTCTTGACATTCCATGTCCGCCTATGTTATGTTTGTCCCATCTTATGAGAGGAGGGTGCAGCGATGCGGTGGATGCAAAGCGGCTTAGTCCTGCATTTTTTAGGCTGCGATATGGCCATCCACGGGATCAGTGCGCCCTTTTTTCGGTGACTGCGGGTCACGGTAAATGGTCGCGCCGATCCTTTTCTTATAATAAAAAAGAAAGGATGGCGCAATTTTTATGCCCAAAATAAAACAATTTTCTATTTTCAGACAAAAACTGGCCCTTCTGATCCTGGAATGGTCGGTAGGTTTCCGTCCGGCGGGAAGCGTGTGGGTTCTGCTGCTGGCTCTGCGGGGATTTTCCCTGGTGGAGATCGGCCTGGCGGAGACAGTGTTTCATGCCGTGAGCCTATGCTGTGAGCTGCCTTCAGGACTTCTGGCGGATGTGCTGGGACGGAAGCGGACCCTGACGGCCAGCCATGTGATGTTTGTGCTCTCCACCCTGCTGATGGTGCTCTCCCAGGGGATGGTCGGGGTATGCCTGTCTCTGGCTGTTTCCGCCCTTGGGTACAACCTGGAGTCCGGTACACGGGAGGCCATTACCTATGAATCCATGCTGCAGGCAGGACAGGGGACGGACTATCTGAAATTCTCATCTTTGCAGCACGGGGTATACCGCTTCAGCAGCGGCGGCGCTATGCTGCTGGCAGGAGCTGTGGTGCTCCTGGGATGGCGGAGAGCGTACCTGCTGGATACGGGGATCACTCTCATCGGTTTAGTGGCTGCGCTGACCATAACCGAACCAGAGCGGGACGTTCCTGCGATAACGCTGCGGACGCTGCCCGCTGCCTTGGCGGGGACAGTCCGCGAAGCCTGGACGCTCCTCAGATCGGATGGCGCGGCCGTCAGGATCATGGTGCTCAACGCCCTGGTGGGGGCATGTGCAACGCTGACGGGATTTTACCTGCAGGAGAAGGTAGAGGCGGCGGTGACGGTTCCGGCTCTGCTGGGGCCGGCGCTGTTCGCGCTGGGGTTGGGCGGCGGTCTGGCAGGACTTCTGACGGGCAGGATGGATCGCCTGTCCTATCCGAAAGCAGTGACTTTCACCGGAGGAGGAGTTCTGCTCTGCGCTGTGGCGGCACGGGGGACGTGTCTGCCGGTGCTGATGGCTTCCGGTCTGCTGGCAGGGCTTCTGGACGACAGCCTCGAGCTGGTCAGCGATAAGAAACTGAATGACCGATTCCCGTCTGCCCAGCGGGCCACCCTTATCTCCGTCTCATCCATGATATTTTCGGTTTTTATGATACCGCTGTCACCGTTCTTTGGATGGTGGTTTTCATAACTGCCATCGGACCGGTTTATGAGCTTATTCGGGAGAACGGGAACGCAACCTGTAATTATCCGGAGGGACATCCTGACTGCAACGGACGTTCCACTCTTTTCGACGGCGCTCCATGGCAGGCTGAAGGAGTCAGAGATATGTGCGTTTTTGAGGCACCGGAAACTCCCTGCGTTTATGTTGCCGAGCTTGAAAAAACGCAGGTTTTCATGTTGACGGAGAACCATATGAATTAACAACCGGGATTGGAACAGGTATGTTTTCCGAATGGTAAAAGAATAACAGCTGATAAAAACTTGAGTATAAGTCAAAAAGTATAAAAAAATCTCCTGCAATCTTGACGGAAGCAGGAGGAAACGTTATAATAAACATAACAAGAGAGCCGAAAGCTGGATGCAGCCAGCCGTCGGCAAAGTGGTTTTACAAAGAGTAGCGCCTTACTTTACCAGAGCGGGGGCGCTACTTTTTGCGTCTCATAAGTGTCACAACAAGAGTAATGACAGCGCAAAGCATAATCACAAAGGTGAAAAGATCACTGTATGTAACCATAGCACCAGCCCCCTTCCTTTTGTAAATCCGGCGGCTGACGTATCGCCCCTTCGGCTCCCCTGGTATGTTTATTATCTTTTCATGGTGCAAGAGGGCTCCTTGTGTCCTGAATGTAGTTAAATTATTGTCCCATCTTCAAATACAAATTCTCTCCGCCATGCGCCGCCCAACACTTCGGCGATTGTCTCAAGTTCTTCCCTGGTAAGTGTATTTCGTTTTATTCCTGGCGGGAGCGATACCCGCAAAACTAACAAAGTATGGGATATGCAGGAATTATAACATGCTTGCTGCTCCTATGTAAAGAAAGGAATTGAAACGATATGCATGGAATTGAAATGAGCAGCAGGGTATTTGAAGCGGTACACATAGGAGAATATGCGGATTGTGAGGAGTGGGCGATCTGCTGGGCAATGGCTAATACCTTACGGCTGCACCCCTTTGAATCAATGCCGTATGGCTCCGTCAGGTATAGTTCTCGGCCCGTGTACAGCATTCCGCACTCAACCCCGCGCCCGTTCCGGAAGGTGAAGTAAATGTCGTCGCCGGGGAGTTCCTCCACTTTGTAGACTGCGAAGCCGGTCAGGACTTGGAACTCCAACACCTCTGTTTTCGGTTTCAATGGTTCGTTCTGGTTCATTTTCTTATTCTCCTTTCTTTAGTTTTGCTTGATTTTACATGTTTTTACTGGTAACATACTAGACACAACAAAACTCGAAACCCCTTTATTTTAAAAGACTTTTGAATAGGAGTTATTATGGGCTCAGTAAAAAATATGACATCAGGATCTCCATTGCGGATTCTCTTTTCTTTTGCACTGCCCCTGATGGTCGGGAATGTTTTTCAGCAGCTGTATACGATGGTGGATTCTATGGTCGTTGGCAAAGTGCTTGGGCTCAACGCGCTGGCGGCTGTCGGAAATGGGGAATGGCTTAACTGGCTTGTTTTAAGTATGATACAGGGATTTGCACAGGGCTTTTCCATTCGTCTTGCACAGGATTTTGGCGCAAATGATATAGGGCGGCTGAAAAAGACTTATGTTACTTCACTGAGACTTTCCATTCTGTGTGCGGCGGGGGTTCTCTGCTTTGCGTTTGCCGCTTTAAGGCCGATCCTGCATCTTTTGCATACTCCCGCCGAAATATTTCCGATTACGGTCACTTATCTGAGTGTGATTTTTGCCGGCGTTCCCATCGTAATGGCGTACAATTTCCTGGCGTCTGTCCTGCGTTCACTTGGCGACAGCCAGACGCCTTTGAAGGCTATGATTGCCGCATCTGTATGCAACATAATCCTGGATCTTTTATTTGTGATTGTTTTCCATTGGGGTGTTGCGGGCGCTGCCGCCGCTACGCTGATTGGTCAGGCGGTGTCGGCAGTCATCTGTTATCTCTCGCTCAGGAAGATTGAAATAATACGGACTCCGAAATCAGAACGCCGTCTTGACAGAGGGATTGCTGCGGAACTTCTGAGACTTGCTGCGCCGTTTGCTTTCCAGAATGTAATTATTTCGGTGGGCGGGCTTGTAGTCCAGTTTGTCATCAACGGCTATGGTGTTTTGTATATAGCAGGATTCACTGCCACCAATAAGCTTTACGGAATCCTTGAAATCGCGGCAATCTCTTATGGCTTTGCACTGACCACCTATGTCGGACAGAATTATGGTGCGGGTCAGACCAGGCGCATAACGAGGGGCGTTCATACCGGAGTTTTGATGGGAATCGTAACATCTGCTCTCATCAGTGCGGTGATGTTCCTTTTTGGCAGGCATATTGTTGGGGCATTTATTTCCGGAGATCCGAAAGACGCGGCGGCGACGGTTGAAATTGCGTATCATTATCTGTGCGTTATGGCGGCGTTCCTGCCTGTACTTTATTTGCTGCATATTTACCGATCTTCCCTGCAGGGGCTTGGCGATACGATTATGCCGATGGTATCGGGCGGGGCAGAGCTTGTTATGCGTATACTGACAATTCTTATTCTGCCAAGGCTTATTGGCAATGAAGGACTCTTTTGGGCGGAGGTTCTTGCCTGGGCAGGTGCAGATGTGGTGCTTGTGTCCAGCTATTACATCAGAATGGCTGATATAGGCAAACGATTCATTAAAAAAGAAGCGGAGTGATTCCGCCGAAGAAGACTATATGATTGGAGAAGCTCAATATGAATATTAAAATAGCGTTTTTGCAGATTCTGCCGGGAAAAAGTCTCGACGAGAATTTTTTGACAGGAAAGAAAGCCTGCATAGAAGCAAAGGAAAAAGGGGCGGATATAGCTCTTTTCCCGGAAATGTGGAGCGACGGGTATGATTTGCCGCAGGACTATAATAAATTAAACAGTCTTGCTATTGAAAAAGAAAGTGCCTTTTTGAAAGGCTTTCGCAATATCGCGTCAGAACTTCAGATGGCAGTCGGGATAACATTTCTTGAAACACACAGCCCCAGGCCATTGAATTCCGTGATTTTTTTCGATAGAACAGGCAGGGAGATCCTTCATTATTCAAAAGTGCATACCTGCGCTTTTGATCTTGAAAAAGTGTTAGATGGCGGGGAGGATTTCTATACCGAGGATTTGGACTTTGGAAGAGGAAGCGTGAGGATTGGTTCCATGATCTGTTTTGACAGAGAATTCCCAGAGAGCGCAAGAATCTTAATGCTGAAAGGAGCTGAACTCATCCTGGCTCCCAATGCGTGTCCGATGGAAATTAACAGACTGTCCGCTTTGCGGTCAAGGGCATATGAGAACATGACTGCAATAGCAACCTGTAATTATCCGGAGGGACATCCTGACTGCAACGGACGTTCCACTCTTTTCGACGGCGTTCCATGGAAGAAGGCTGAAGGAGTCAGAGATATGTGTGTTTTTGAGGCACCGGGAACTCCCGGCGTTTACGTTGCCGAGCTTGACCTTGATAGTCTAAGGGCGCATAGAAGAAACGACGTAATGGGTGACAAGTACAGACGCCCTGATAAATATGATATTTTGTCAAATCGGAATCTGATGGGAGAGACAATTATTCATGAACCAACTGAAATATAAAAATAAAAACTTGAATTAAAGCAGTTTTTTGGTATATTATAAGTAAGAAAATCTTACAAACAGCTTGCTTAGGAAAGGGGTATATTTATGGATATGCAGATTTTGACGGTTTCCTCGAAAGGGCAGATATCACTTCCGGTCAGTATACGGAAAATGCTTTCTATTAATACAGGGGATAAGCTGGTTGCGTATGCTTCCGGTGATGTTATTATGCTGAAGACCTTGAAGCTGCCTGCGGTACAGGAATTTGAAAAATCATTGGATGAAGCACGCAGATGGGCGGCTTCAGTTGGATATGAAGAAAGCGATGTGAATGATATTATTAAGAGTGTGAGAAAGAGGGGCAGAGAGTGAAAATTGTTGTCGATACGAATGTCCTGATATCAGGTATATTTTTTGGAGGATTTCCCAAAAAGATTTTAAGCGCCTCTGTAGAAGGAAAAATCAGGGCGTGTGCAAGTATGGAGATATTGAATGAATATCAGGAAATTGTACAGGAAATGGTGCAGCGTAAGCAGGGGCATATAGATATTTCTATCCTGAATCCTCTTATCCAGTCTATGGAAATCATAGAACCGGTATCCCAAATAGAAATATGCCGTGACCCGGATGATGATAAGTTTATAAACTGTGCAAGGGATGCGCATGCAATGTATATTGTTAGTGGAGATAAAGATCTGTTAGTAATACAGCAATTCGAAAATATTTCTATAGTGACAGCAAAGGATTTCTGTGAGCAATATCTGACAGATGATTAATAATATTTTCCTAAAAGAAAATAGAAGAAATCAAGGCTAAAGTGGTACAAAAAGGGGAGATGAAATGTGATTGATTTCAGCATAAACGAAATGCAGGAGATGCAAGTTGCTTTACAGGAGAAGTATAAGTATAAATGGGAGCCTATTG
>CANQAR010000106.1 GCA_947588845.1 uncultured Lachnospiraceae bacterium | reverse complement strand
GTCTCCGGAATCGTGACAGACTCCTGCGGGATGTGGATGCCGTACATGATGTCGTTGCCGCTCTCAACGATGCTGTCTTCCCACAGACCGATCTCGTACATATCTCCTCTGGTGTGTCCGAGGTCACGCGCATACTTGAAGAAGGAAGCGTTGCCAAGGAAGCCTTCTGCCAGAGATACGACGCGGATACGCGGATGCTTCTGGAATACTTCGAGAGCCATCTCTTTTGTGATCTTCTTGCCATCCTTTGCGGTAGCGAGCACCGTGATGAAGTGGCCATGGGTAACCGGCGTATGAACCAGAATACCTGTCGCGTTGACATGCGGCATGATGGTCATAAGGTCAACTGCCTGATGGGTCGGAGCCTTCTCAAGCTGCAGAGCGTTGGTCAGTCCGCGATGATAGTCGCCCGGGTCAGCCACACGGCGAACGATCGTGATCGCAACCTTCTCAATGCCGTAAGCGCGGTCCAGAGCGTCCACGGAACGGATCAGACCTGTCGTGTTGCAGGAGGTCAGCTTCAGATAATCCTGATTCAGGCCCTTCTCAAAGTTCGCATAGCCATGGAAGAATACGTCCGCTACGCTGTTCTTCTCGCCGCCCTGGAAGATGGCCTTTACACCCTTCTTCAGATAGAGCTCTTTGTTCTTCGCGCCGATTCCGCCCGGTGCAGAGTCAAGCATGATGTCAACCTTGTCCACCAGATCCTCGAAGCTTCCGCTTACCGGAATGTCATATTTCGCGAAATCATCTTTCTTGCTCATGTCTACAAGATAAAGATCATAGGGCATTCCTTTTTCCTTCAGTGCGCGAACCGCAAGCGTGGGGGCAAGATCCGCTACGCCGACCAGCTCCATGTCGCCCTGAAGCGCAACGCCGTCCGCGAGACGCTGTCCAATTGTACCATAACCTGCAACTCCTACCTTAATCTTAGCCATTTTCGTTTCCTCCTTAATCCTTACTATATTTATTTTTGTTTATGTGTGTCCTGTATCAAAGCTTTCTTTCAAAACTTCGCGTCGTGCAGCCAGAGGTACCGCTCATCCTCGCAGCGGTCTGTCTGCAGCCAGGGATTGCCGTCCAGATGACGGATCATCCAGCAGGTGTACATCTCAAATCCGGGTGCCACGGCCTGCGGATGAAGCTCCCCGCCGGGGATTGCCGAGAAACTGTTGTTCACACTCTTGAACACGCGGTCTCCCACGAAGCTTGCGCCGAAGCCTTCCGGTCTGTCAAATTTGAACAGATATGTCTCCGGCTGCGGATGTCTGTGCGGCAGATATCCGGACCAGTTGCCTCTGTCGTTGAGCACCTCGCCGAGCACCATGTTGGAATCCGGATTGATGTCGTGATCGAAGATCGTATTCACGCGGCGGTTTGCCACATCACCGAATTTTCCTTTCGCTCCGGAGTAAATCCACGGAGCGTCCTCGGGCGCATACAGGCGGCTCTCAAACGCCTTCTCATTCTTTGTGCACTGCACCAGAATCTCGGATTCGGTCTCCGCCTTCACACTCACCGTCTTTCCGCCGCTCACATGCACGCACCACGGTCCTTCCGTAAATACGTCCTTTCTGCTGACGGTCTCGCTCTTGCCGTCCCACGCGTAAGTAATCTTTCCGGACAGGAGAAGAACCGCAATCTCCTCTCCCTCTCTGCAGAATGTGCGCTCCTCGCCGGCTTTCATGGCATACATGCGGATGTCCATCATCATGGCCGCATAGTCGTTGTCATAAGTGGTGAGTATCATTTCGCCGTTCGCGTCATACTGCGGATACCCAAAAACCTCTGCCATTTTACAGTCCTCCTTAATATTTTCTTGCTATCTCTCTGCCTTCCTTGACTTCCTCCCATGCCTTGCGCACGGATTCCTTCTCAGAAGTTGTTGCCATTCCAACGTTCCACCAGGACTCATAGCCGTCCGTCATGGTCTTCGGGATAACCTTCAGATCAAACAGGCAGGCAACCGTCTGCTTCTTCGCGTCCTCAAGGGCCGCCTCAAGCTCCGCGATCGTATGGCAGGTGTAGGTCTTCATGCCGAAGCCCTCGCCGATCTTCGCGTAGCTGACCGGAATCAGATCCAGACACGGCTTCTTTCCGTCTGTGTAGCGGAACTCTGTCGCCAGGCTGCCGATGCCGTGCGTCATCTCCAGGTTGTTGATGCAGCCGAATCCGCAGTTGTCAAACACGAGAATGTTGACCTTCGCGCGCTCCTGCATGATCGTTCCCATCTCACTGCTGAGCATCTGGAAGCTGGAATCTCCGACTACGCAGTACACTTCGTTGTCCGGCTCCGCAAACTTTACGCCAAGCGTAGCGCCGATCTCGTAGCCCATGCAGGAGTAGCCGTACTCTGCATGATAGCCGCCGCGCTTGTCCGTCGTCCACATTCTCTGCATGCAGCTCGGAAGGGAACCGCCGGCCGTGATGATCGTCGCGTCCGCGTCGATCACTCTGCGGATCGCCGCCAGAGCAGCCGTCTGCGTGATCTTGCCCTGCGTCATCTTCACGAACTCCGGAATTGTTCTCGGATCTCTCGCCTTTATAATCGGTTCGAAATCGTCTCCTGTATATTCGATGCCTGCCAGACGGACCATCTCCTCGTCCCACGCCTTCTTTGCGGTCTGGATTTCATCCGTGTAGGCAGATACGTAATTTCTCTCTCTCAGTTTCTTTGTGAGCGCTTCCACCGTAACTTTCGCGTCGCCGACTGCCTTCACCGCATCCATCTTGTACGCGTGGAATCTGCAGTTGTTGATCGTAACGTACTTCACATCCTCGTTCTTGAACAGCCACTTGGAGCTGGTGGTGAAATCGGACATTCTGGAACCGATCGCGATTACGACATCCGCGTCTCTCGCGATAACGTTCGCGGCCAGAGTACCGGTCACACCGATGCCGCCCAGGCAGTACGGATGGCTGGATACGCAGGCGCTCTTTCCTCCCTGTGTCTCGCCGAACGGAATCTTGAACTCCTCGCAGAATTTCTCAACGACTTCGCCTGCCTCTGAGAAGCGTACGCCGCCGCCCACGATCACGAGCGGTTTCTTCGCGGACGCGATTACCTCTGCGATATCCTCCAGCTCTTCCTCGACAGCCACCGGCCTTGTGATCCTGTGGACACGTTTCTGGAAGAAGTACTCCGGGAAGTCGAAGGACTCACCCTCTACGTCCTGCGGAAGAGCGATGCAGCATGCGCCGGTCTCCGCCGGATCCGTGAGAACTCTCATGGCGTTGATGAGCGCGGTCATGATCATCTCCGGTCTTGTGATACGGTCCCAGTATTTGCATACCGGCTTGAACGCGTCGTTCGTCGTCACTGCAAGGCTGCTGCTCTGCTCAAGCTGCTGAAGCACCGGGTCCGGCTGTCTGGAAGCGAAGGTGTCCGCCGGGAATACCAGAAGCGGAATGTTGTTTACCGTCGCCGTCGCGCAGGCCGTCACCATGTTGGCGGCTCCCGGTCCTACAGAGGACGCACACGCGATGATCTTTTTGCGGTTGCTCTGCTTTGCAAAAGCGATGGAAGTATGGCACATGCCCTGCTCATTTCTTCCCTGCATCACCTTGAGTCCGCCCGGATTGGTATCCAGAGCCTCGCCCAGGCCGACCGCGATTCCATGTCCGAAAATTGTGAAGAAGCCTTCCACAAACTTCGTCTCCACTCCATCCATGGATACGTACTGATTATCCAGGAATTTCACGATCGCCTGAGCTGTTGTCATTTTGATTGTCTTTGCCACAGTTTTCAGTCTCCTTTCCTTCTCCTAAAATTTATATTAATTTTATTGTTGTCTGCTTTTATCTGTAATTGTTGTAATTGTTAGCTGTCTGCTGCTTTTCATCTGTTTTTTTGCGTGCTTATCTGTGTGCTTTTTATACATTCCAAAATGTGTACTTTGCACGCATGCTCAAATGTTATATTTCGTCTTGATATTAATATCCGTATAGCGGTATTCTCTCTCCGCCGGCTGCCTTTTCATCAGCATATCCGCCAGGATACAGGGGGGCTCATACCCCTGCACATATCCGTCCTGATCGATCAGGAAATCCGCAATACCCGCTTCCAGCGCCGCCTTGTTCCGCGGCGTAAGATCGTAAATGATGGTGTACGGCCTTTTCTGAACCTTCAGCTTCTCATATGCCCTCGCGATTCCCGCCTGTCCGCCGGAGACAACCAGAATTCCGCTTAAGTCCGGCACGCTCTGCATCGTATTTACAATGGCCTTTTCCACCTCGTCCGCGTCGTCATAGCTTCCCTGCACGCCGACCGGCTCAATTCCCGGATAGGACTTTTTGATCTCATCCAGAAAGCCGTCCACACGCCGGTTGTCCACATTGTTAGTGAAAAATCCCGTGACCACAAGGACTTTCCCAACGCCCCCCATCAGCATTGCCATGAGGCCCGCCGCGGTGCGTCCGCTTTTCTGATTGTCCATCCCGACAAAGCAGCATCGCCTGGTACCGACAATATCTGAATTAAATGTCACGATCAGGATCCCCGCTTCATCCGCCAGGCGGTTCAGCTTCTCCCGTATCTTCTCACTGTCGACCGGCATGATCGCGAGTCCCTTGATTCCTTTTTGTACAAGCGCATCAATCGCCTCAAGCTGCTCCTTCTCATCCACGGAGTTTCCTTCCTCCACGAAAACCTCCACGCCTCTGTCCTGCAGCTCCGCTTTCGCCTGCCGGATCCCCCGGTTGATCTCCAGCATAAAGGAGGATCCGGCAAGCTGTGTAACAATTCCTATCTTGATCTGTCTGACGTCCCGCTTCTTCCGCTCCTTCTGCACATATCCCAGCTCATTGGCTATGCGGAAGATATTCTCCGCCACTTCTGCCTTGATACGCCCCCGATGGTTCAGCGCTCTGTCGACCGTCCCCCGGGATACGCCGGCTTGTTCCGCAATCTGCTGTATCGTTACTGCCATCCTATCGCCCCTTTGATCACGTGATCGCCACAGCTTTCTGTGCCACAAGGATACTATAGCATATTTTTCAAAAACACGCAATATCTTTTTGCGTGCTTTTTTAATTTTTTTCCGATTTTTTCCATAAAATGCAGCGATTGCACAATTAAATTACCTGTATTTTTGCGTGTGATTTTGCGTGTTTTCTGTTTCGCACATATTACTATGCTCCGGCCTTCTGCGGCATCCAGAGTCATTTAACTAATGCCCCTGGCTGAACCGTCGTCACAGCCACAACCTGCATATATCCAGCAACTCTCACCCGTTCACAAAATACAGGCGTCCTTCAGCTCAGCCGAGTGTCAGCATCTCCCCGGACAGGAAAGATTCTTTGCACCTGAACGCGATTTCCGTGGACTTTGTTCCGTCGTACACATTCGGGCTTCCCGGACGCCCCTTTGCGACGCAGTCACAGAATTCTTCCATCTCCGTGACATATGCGTCATGCCAGCGGCTGATGAAATCCTGATAGCATTCGCGGCAGACGCCGTGCTCGCTCATGACCTCCACCAGGGAATCCGCCGGTACTCCCGCGATGCGCAGCGTCCCGCGTGTACCGACAATTTCCGTTTCGACATGAGCGCCGTGCGCGGCCGCCCTGCCCGCGAACAGGAACGCCATGGCGTCATTTTCACACTGCATCAGACAGGAGACATTGTCGCCGTCGTCCCAGTCCTTATACTGCTTGAATTCAAAGCAGCCGCCGATCGCCCAGAGCTTCTTTGGCTCGGAGCCGGTCAGCCAGCGGACCAGATCGATATCGTGGATGGACATATCGATAAACTGGCCGCCTGAGCGGGGCGCAAATTCCAAAGTGCCTTTGATGATCGCGATCGGGTCCTGGGAATAGCAGCGCACCAGAATCACGTCGCCGATATCGCCGCGCTCCATCTTCTGTTTCGCTATGCGGTAAGAACGATCATAGCGGCGCATAAAGCCCAGCATGAACACGAGCTCCGGATGCGCCTCCACAACCTTTTCCGTCTCTTTACATTTTTCCGGCGTGTCCGCCAGCGGCTTCTCGCAGAACACATGTTTCCCGGCTTCCATCGCGATGCGGATCATCTCCGGATGGGACGCCGTGCCTGTGGCAATCACAACAGCCTCCACCTCCGGATCTGCGCACATCTGCGCCGGATCACTGTAAACCCGGTCAACGTTCAGTTCCTCCGCAACTTCCTTCGCGCGCGCAAGATTGCCATCGCAGATTGCGGTAAGCGCCGCGCCGGGAACGCGGTTCGCGATATTGCAGGCGTGCTCATAGCCGAGACGGCCCACGCCGATAATTCCGATTTTCAGCTTTTTCATACAGTATTTCCCTCCTGCTCTACAATGTGGGGTCAAAAGATGCCAAACGGATTGTTTCGTGCTTCGCACTTCCACAATCCTGCCCAAGATTCGGAAATCATGGGGCCCCTGCCCCACTTTTTCCTCATCTTAGGGCGAGTCATAAAGTCACTCATCCACCGACATGCAAGCATGTCGTGAATTCAGACTTTTGACCCTGGCATCATGACATGGTAAAAATGACGAACCTCTCATTTTTTTGAGAGTCCAGTCTAACTATATTTGCACAGATATATCCGTGTCAAGTAGTAATTTTTATTTTTTCTTACAATGCCATTGCAGATTACAGTTCAACCCGCCATCATATTCTGGGCAGTTCCCGGCAATTTGCCCAAAAATTCTGATGTCTGCGGTGCGAAATACTGTGAAAACGGAATCATTTTCTCATTGTTTTACTGCCTCTTTCAGTACCCGGATATCTTCCTTCATAATTTCAAAATAATCCGGATTGAGATGCCGCATGGACGCCAGCTCGTAGACATTCTCCAGGATAAGCCAGCCCTCGTAATTTTTCTCCTTCAGGAAATTAATGGTTCCGTAAAAATCACCCACGCCGGTTCCCAGAACTGCGTTGCCAATACACCCTGGCGTACTGTCCTTGACATGAAGCTGGTTTCCCATATGCGGATAGATGCCGCGAAGCACATCCACCTGTTTGAAATCCGTAAAATAAGTAAAATTATCACTGTCATAAAACAGGGAAAAATTCTCCCGGTCCACCATATCCACAAGCTGGAACTGCTTTTCCACGCTCAGAGGACATTCGCAGGAGATTTCAATCCCCTTGTCCCCGGCATAATCGCACAGATAGCGGTAGCGTTTTGCCGTATTTTCCAGCTTCTCTTCTGTGTCAGCCAGACTGGCATTGAAATTGGAAAAAAATACCATCGGCAGTTTCATATATTCCGCAGCATCCACCGCTTTTGTCACCCAGTACTGAATCGTGTTATACATCGGATCCCCTTCGGGCGCGTAAAACGGCACGTTGTCGCCGTCGCTGCAGCCGATATTGGCATATTCAATGCCGTACTTCTGCTGTGCCTCCAGGTACAGATCCATGATTTTTTTCTGTGTCAGAGCCCAGCCGTGCTCGCAGGAGCCAAATTCCAGAGACATTCCGTCCAGCCCCATCTCCGCCACAATCTGCGGAGCAAACATTCCGCCGACCGGCACACAAAAATTACAGATACCCAGTTTTACTTTCATAATTATTTACTCCTTTCCTGAGATGATGTCAAAGCCGAAAGATCACACATCCCATATGCACATGGAATGGCATAACACAAAGGCCAACAAACACCGAATTGTAAGTGAAAGATGCCCTTTCAGCATCTTTCAGCTGAAAAGGCACCCGAAAAACACAGGAGTGTAAGCAGTTTATCCCTTCTTGCGCCTAGACTGAATCTGATCCATCAGAACCGCAAGTACAATAATCACGCCCTTGGATACATACTGCCACGCAGCGTCCACATTCATCATGGACAGGCCATTGTCAATCGTACACATGATCAGCGCTCCGATGATCGCTCCGGAAGGTCTGCCGATGCCTCCGGCAAAGCTCGTGCCGCCGATGACGGTGGAGGCAATGGCATCCAGTTCATAATTCAGACCGGAGGATGTGGAACCTGCGTTCAGGCGGGCCGCCAGGATTACACCGGCGATCCACATCATGGCGCCGTGAATCAGGTACATGACAAACATATTCTTCTGTACCTTGATGCCGGCAAACTCGGCAGCTTTCTTGTTTCCGCCAATCGCGTAAATCGAACGTCCGAAGGTCGTCCCGGTGGATATGAAATTCATCACCAGAGCCAGAAACAGCATAAGCAGTACAGGGATCGGAATTCCTCTGTAGGAACACATCATGTGCGTCACTGCCAGGATAACTACAGAGTAGATCACCACCCACGCGATGGTTTTGCCCATGGAATCGCAGGGCAGGTTATTTCTGATTTTTGACTGGCGTGCCCTGAGCGAAGTGATCAGCACTGCCACACAGGCCAGCACCGCCAGCGCGTATCCAACGATCGGAATGATGTAGGACTGACCGAATATCTTCGTCGCCTCGGTCAGAGGAGCGACCGTCGCACCGCCGGTGATCAGCAACATGCCGCCTTTAAATACAAGCTGACCGCCCAGAGTCACAATGAATGCCGCCATCCCGATATATGCTACGAAAAACCCCTGCACCGCGTAAATCACCAGGGACACCACCAGCGCCAGCAGCAGAGCCGGTATGGTTCCCAAACCCCAGTTTACTTCCGCCACAGCGATAAAACAGGAAATAAATCCCACCACCATGCCTGCCGAAAGGTCAATTCCCATCGTGACAATCAGCCAGCACATGGACAGACCCATGATCGCCCAGATGGATGTCTGACGAAGCAGGTTGGAAATGTTGCGGTTTGTGATAAAACTTCCGCCCGTCAAAACGGTGAATACAAGAATCAGAACCGCCAGAACAATCAGCGTGATGACCGTGCGGACTTCCACTTTCCCTCGTAAAAACTCTCCCAGTGAATTATTCTTTTCTTTCTTCGACTCCATAAATCAATTATCCTCCTTTACGGACGCAGCCATCAGAATCTCCTGTGTCACCTCATGATAGTCAAATTCTCCCGTGATTTTGCCGCGCGCGATTGTATAGATACGGTCGCTCATGCCCAGGATCTCCTCCATCTCAGAAGAAATCATGATAACGACGACGCCTTCATCCACCATCTTATTCATCAGTTTATAAATCTCTGTCTTTGCGCCCACATCGATCCCGCGGGTAGGCTCATCAAATACCACAACCTTCGGCTCGCACATCATCGCCTTGGAGAGAACCACTTTCTGCTGATTTCCGCCGGAAAGCGTCTCCACAGCCACCTCCGCGTTGGGGGTCTTGATGCGGACATCCCGGATATATTTATCGGAATAGATCAGTTCCTTGTTGTTATTCAGAACGCCCATGAAAGATACTTTGTCCAGAGATGACATCGGAATGTTCTGCTTGATGGACATGATCAGATTCAGTCCATACTGCTTGCGGTCCTCAGAGATAATAAAGAATCCTTTTTTCAGAGAATCGGTAGGGTTCTTAAACGTAACCTCCTCACCATTCATCTTCACCTGACCGTGACCTTTCGTGCGGAATGCTCCGTAGAGTGCTGTAAACAGTTCCGTGCGCCCGGCCCCCATCAGGCCGCAGAAACCAAGAATCTCTCCTTTATATGCTTTGAAGCTTACATTATCGATCAGATTTCTCCCTGCGATGTCAGGATGGGGCACGCTGTAATTATTGACTTCGAATCCGACTTCACCACGCTTATGTTCTTCCCGCGGGAAGAGCTGCGTCAGCTCACGCCCGACCATCAGATTAATCATGTCCTGCTTGGTCATCTGATCTCTGGGCCTCGTCTCAATGTGCGTGCCGTCGCGGATTACCGTGATATCATCGGCGATGCGCATGATCTCGTCGAGACGGTGGGATATGTAGATGCAGGTAACGCCGTCAGCCCGCAGCTTGTCAACAATGTCCAGAAGTATATCCACTTCCGCTTCCGTCAGCGGAGCGGTCGGCTCGTCAAGAATGAGCAGTTTTGCATTTTTCGCGAGGGCCTTCGCGATCTCAACCATCTGCTGCTGGCCGATACCAAGATTCTTCACGATGGTTTCCGTGGTGACATTCTCGTCCGTAAGGCCGATGCGGGCCAGCGCGGCTCTCGCCTCCACGTTCATTTTGTCATAGTCGATAATGCCGAATTTCGTCGGTTTCTCATTCAGAAAAATATTTTCCATGACGCTCAGGTCACGGCAGAGGTTCAGTTCCTGATGGATGCAGGCAATCCCGGCTTTCTCCACTTCGACGATGTTGTGAAACTTCGCGACCTCACCGTTGTAAATAAGTTCTCCGTCGTAAGTGCCATACCCGTACAGTCCGCAGATAATCTTGATCATCGTGGATTTTCCGGCGCCGTTCTCTCCCACGAGGGCATGTACATGCCCCCGCTTGATATTAAAGGTCACATTGTCCAGCGCCCGCACACCGGGGAAGCTTTTTCCGATATTTTTCAGCTGAAGAATATAATCTTCCAAAACAGGTCAGCTCCTTTCTCGTTTTCTGGTGATACTCCGGTTATTCCTCCGCAGGCCACTCGCTCTTATCAACATTTGCGTACACATCCTCAACTGTCTGATAGCCGTATTCCTTAATGACTACGTCATAGAGATTGTCTTTATCTACAGCGATGACATCCACATTGAAGGTAGTGACATCTTTGTAATTGTTATTCAGAGTTCCCCAGGTACCAAGCGAAGAATCTACACAGTCGGTATCCTGCGCGTCGTCGGTCACCTCTCCTGTCGCGATCGCCACGGCGAGTTCACAGGCTGCCTGGTTCAGCGTCGGAGTCGGCTTAAACACGGTACCCGTCTGCGTACCGGCGATAATCCTCTGACAGGCTGCCAGATCCGCGTCCTGTCCGCAGGTAGGAACTTCACCGGCCATCCCCTGCTCCGCGAGAGCTTCAATCGCGCCGCCGCAGGTGCCGTCATTGGAAGCGATCAGTCCCTGAAGGTCATTGGAACAGGCAGTCAGACCGTTCTCGGTGTACTCAAGCGCCTTGTTGGGATCCCATCCGTCGCACCACTGTTCCAGAACCACGTTAATGTCGCCGGAATCGATATAAGGCTGCAGGATATTCTTCTGTCCTTCGGCAACGAGAACCGCGTTGTTGTCTTCAGGACCTCCCTTCAGCCAGATATAATTGCCTTTGGGCGCCTGATCCACGACAAACTGCGCCTCAATCTCGCCGACCTTCACAGAGTCAAACGTAATATAATAATCGACGTCACATTCCATGGCCAGACGGTCATAAGAGATAACCTGTATTCCCGCGTCATGGGCCTCGTCAATAATCGGAGATACCGCGGCCGCGTCCAGCGCCTGGAGAAGCAGCACGTCAATCCCGTCGTTGATCATGTTCTCACACTGGGAAACCTGCAGAGATACCTCATTGTTTGCCGACTGCACGGAAATCTTAAACCCCTGCTCTTCCGCGTACTCTTCAAACATTTTCGCCTCGCGGGCCCAGCGTTCCTCCGTCGAGCTTCCAAGCGACACACCCACATAGATATCCTCGAGATCCTTTCCCTCTTTTGCACCGCCCCCGGCAGATCCCGCACCTTCGCCGCTCGTACACCCTGTCAGGGATGAAACCGCCAGCACCGCTGCCAATGACATCGTTACAAGCTTACCCATCATTTGTCTTTTCATTTTTTACCTCCTCCTGCCTGATAAAATTTATTTGCATTCTGCGTATTCAACAAGTCTGCACCCCATTTAATACGCTGGTAAGTCTATTTTACCGATAATCTGCGTGCCACGCTTTAGCAATACTGCACAATTTCCCCCTCCAGTATTGCCGTAAATTCTTCATTTTTTTCACATTTCTGCATTTTTGCACACGTGATGCTTCCCATACCTGCGTGCAGCTGCAGCAAATATCCAATTATTTTCCGTCTGTTCTGTCATTCATTTATCTTCCGAATCCGGAAGCATGTATTTCTTCCGGTATGCCATCGGCGATAATCCCACATACTTCTTAAACTGCACATTAAAATGGCTCACATTATCAAATCCCACCATCGTTGCAATCAGCGTGATCGGTTTCGGCGTCATAATCAGCAGGGACTGCGCCTCCCCGATGCGTCTCCGCACGATATAGTGGATCGGTGAATATCCCAGACTTTTCTTAAACAGATGCGACAGATGGGACGGACTGATAAAAAATTTCTCGCTGATTCCCTGAAGCGACAGATCTTCCATATAATTTTCATCGATATAATGCTGAATTTCGCGGAGCAGAGGATTCTCCTTAATTCGATCTGTATTGATTTTCCCATACCGCTGAAATGAATTAATCAGCATGGTCAGAAGCGATACCGTCAGATAATGGTTCGTCTCTCTCTGCTGCTCTTCTTCAAAAGCCAGAGAGTCAAAAAGCTCCTGAAAGATTGCATCGATCAGCACAAATCGTTTCTCCGTCTTCAAAATCGGTTCGATATCGCTTGGAATCAGGTGATTTTCCGGAAGTCCTTTGACGTGTACGCCGTCCACCGCGATGGAGAGCATCGCCAGTCCCCGGTTGTGCTCCGGAACCTCATCGTGCAGTACCCCCGCATTCGTCACGATGAGATTTCCCGCCTTAATTTCATACTGCGTATTGTCCACAATATAGTGACCTGATCCGCTCCGGATAAAAAGAAGTTCCAGTCTGTCCGGATGCTTGTGGAGAATACGCGCATGCTGACTGAAATCGATTGTAATATAACTGGCTGACATCAGATGCGGCGATGTCCCCTCTTCAAACGACGAGGTGAATGAATTCTTTGCAAAGCACTGTATCATAAAGTACATCCTTTCTACTCTTCCGGCTGTATACATTATATACTATATATTAATAATCGCATAGTGTTAGTATACATAGACAATACGCTCATTCACATGCGTTAATGTCTTATGAAACTTCTGATATCATCTCGTCAAATGTAATAAATACAGACGAGTAGGAGGCGTTTTTTCCTCCTGCTCGCCGCGCGGCCCGGGTGCTGCGTCAGCAGCAATTTTCCCTTCCCGGGCCTGCGCATACAGAAAGCCTGTCACTGGCAGCCTTTCTGCATACTATGGTATAGAAAAATCCGGCACGGCAGTATGACAAACCGCCGTGCCGGAATTCTCATCCGTCAATCTCTGCAGGCTTTACAGTCTCGGATATTCTGTCGAGACAAGCACTTTGCCGGCGGTGATTTTCATGCCTTCCTCGATATCTTCCAGGTTAAAGCGTCCCGTCACCATCTTGCGCATGTCAATGCGGCCGGCAGCCATCAATGCGATGACATCCGGGTAGATTCCCTGACCGGACTGCCCGTTGGAACCGGAGATTGTAGCCGCATTCCACTGCCAGTTGAAAATATCCACCGGCGTGATGCCGACCGTGTGGCCGATCTGGACAGTCTTGCCGCCGATTGCCAGCGCTTTCGCCATGACGGGATAGGTAAATTTCGTCGCGCCCGCACATTCCGCGAACAGAGAAATGCCGGCTCCGTTGGTCAGATCCATCAAAAGCTCCGCTTCATCCTCAGGCGTCGCGAAGGAAGTAGGATCATATACATAATCCGCGCCGCAGGCTTTCGCCAGCTCCATGCGTGCAGGCACGCTCTCGAAAGCAATCAGTTTCGCGGCTCCTGCCGTTTTCATCAGAGAGATTGCAGCCAGTCCAATCGGACCCGCCCCGAATACAGCGACATGACCGCCCGGACGGATGCCGCCGCCGCGCACGAACAATCCGTTGTAGGCAACGCCTGTCGGCTCGATCATTGCGCCAAGTTCAAAGGCAGTCATCTTATCTCCGCCGTAATAATTCATAATATCGTTAAGCTTGTAACAGTATTTTGCGTGGACAACCGCGTATTCCGCGAAACCGCCGTCGTAAGTAAGTCCCGGCTCTTCGAGTTCCCTGCACTGATTGAACATTCCTCTGCGGCAGGCATCGCACTCGCCGCACCAATGCATGGATTCCACGGACACCAGGTCGCCAACCGCAAGTTTCTTCACATTTTTTCCGACCTCCACAATTTCTCCGGCAAACTCATGTCCAGTGATAATCGGATATTTGCTGTGGCCGTCATACATGGAATAGCCGTCCGCGTCTTTCTTCAGAAGATGCGCATCCGTGCCGCAGATTCCTGCTGCCCCTACCTTAATTTTTACCTGATTGTCGCCACATACAGGCTCCGGGCGGTCCGTCACATGTCCGCGAATGTTCTTCCAGATCTGATTTCCTCTCAGCGCGCGTCCTGTAGCGAGCTCGCGCTCAGATAATTTATATCCCTCTCTCGGCGCATAATCCGCCTCAACATAAAATGCTCTCATTGATTTTCTCCTTTCTGTTGTAAAAAATAAGGACAAAAAGGGGCCATACAGCACGCACAGCCCCCATACTGGTATTTATTCTTATCAGTCTTCAAATGTCAGCATAACCTTGCGGGCAACCGCCTTGTTGCGGGCCATTTCCATAGCGTCGGCAAGATCCTCAAATTTGTAATAATGAGACACAAGACCCTTGAAATCATATTTGTCCTTGATTTTGGACATGAAGCGAATGGTTCTCGGGAACCAGTTGGTGGTGCCTCCGCTTCCGGAGATGTGCAGAGTTTTCCAGATGGTCTTGCCAATCTCAACCGGCACTTTTCTTCCGATCGAATGACCTACCACGCCGACTCTCGCGCTGTGACCGGCGATGTCAAACAGAGAAGCAATTCCGACGTCGTTCCCGGAGCACTCAATCACTACATCCGCGCCGCGTCCGTTCGTGAGATCCTTGATCTTCTGCTCAACGTTTCCGTCAGAAGGATCCACCGTGTAGTTTGCGCCGTATTTCATCGCGTTCTCTCTTCTGGATTCAACAGGATCCACCACAATCACGGTGGCACCGGAAGTCGCGCATACCATCGCCGCAGAGCAGCCGATCGGGCCGCCGCCGATGATCACACATGTGTCAGAAGCGTCCGGATCACAGCCATTGCCCCATACGCCCCAGTATCCTACGTTAAAGTTCTCCACGAAGATTCCGATTTCATCGGACCAGTCTTCAGGAATCACATGAGTGTATGCCTCCTCCAGGATCATATACTCGCCAAATCCTCCCGGAGAGTCGGGACGGAAGCCAACCTCACGCATGTTCAGGCACGCAGAAGACATCTTTCCATCCTTGCAGTTTGCACACTGATGGCAGGGAAGCACGCAGTCGCCGACCACTTTATCTCCAACCTTCACGGAAGTAACGTTTCTTCCAAGTTCCACTGCTCTTCCTACCCATTCATGTCCCGGCGTATAAGGTCCAAGGTCATAACGGCCCTCAGCGGAAGCGCCTTCAAAGCACTCGACGTCAGACTGGCAGATGCCGCAGGCGATCAGCTTGATCAGGATCTGGTCATCTTTCAGAGGGGGAAGCTCTACCTCTTCGATTCTAAGGTCATGCGGTCCATACATAAATGCCTGTTTACATTTCATAATTTTATCCTCCAATTATATTTTTTGTGGTTTGCTATAAGTATTCAAAAATCGTTCTCCACGTCAGGTTTGTGCTGCGAAAACATCCTGCCTGCTGTCTGCCATAATTCAGATCAGATTTCCGTATCAATAGGTCAGTGTGTAGATATGACGTCCGCCCGGCTCGTTCGGTCCTTTGATTACAGCTTCGATGTCCTCACGTCTTCTCTGGGTCATCATCTCGATTGGCGGAAGCTGTCCTGCCGGATATTTCTCCAGAATATCGTTGACCAGCTTCTCCAGATAGTCCAGAGTTCTCTCGATACCGGCGCGTGCTTTCTCAGCATCAGCCAGCTTCGGATTTCCGATGACTCCCTCAGGCTGTACAATACACTCCATCGCGCAGGAGCCAAATGCGTTGTACCACTTGATCGGACCATCGCCGCGCTCTGCAGAATTGTTGATATGTCCCGGAGGAAGCAGCGGATACGCTTTCGTTGCCACTTCATCCTCTCTCTTGATGAACTCGGGGAACAGGCCCAGGCACCAGGACTGCTCTACTTCATCCGCATGTACGAACGGCGTATCATAAGGACCGCCGCCTTCTTTTGTGTCAAGCTGCTCTTTCGCGCAGTTCCAGAAATGGGTATACAGGATAATTCCGGGAACCTGGAACTTCTTGCCGAACTTGTGAATTGCCAGCGGAATTACATAATCCTGTCCATGTCCGTTTACCACGATCATTTTACGGAATCCGGTATTCCAGAAGCCCGCGAATACATAGCAGAGATAATCAGCCAGGATTTCCTCGGGAATCATGATCGTTCCTCTCTGTCCCAGATGATGATACGGATGGGAGCCATACCAGATGGGCTGTGCCACGGTACATCCGGTTGCCTTTGCCACCTGCTCGCAGAGACGGGTATCCAGATATGTGTCCTCGCCATAGGGAGCGGAAGGACCATGGTTCTCGGTGGAACCTACCGGGATCAGGATAACGTCGTTCTTTTTCAGACGCTCCGCCACTTCCTTATTTGTCATGTTCTGATAGTAAATACCGTTTGCGGCCTCCATGTTGCCGCCCTGTGCTGGAATCTGCCATTTTGACATTGTTTTTTTCCTCCTTCATAGATTTGTCACGTTCTGTTTCATGTTATTTTATTTTTTCATAACTTTTACTTACGCCGAGATCTTTCTTTCCCCTTCAAATTCCACCTGTCTCATATACCGGATAGCCCGCTTCGCCGCTTCCAGTTCAGTTGGCCAGGGCAGGCACTCCACGGACAGGTAGCCATCGTAACCGACTTCCTCAAGAGCCTCAAGAATTTTCGCAAAATTAAATTGTCCCGTGCCGGGATATCTTCTGGAATTGTCCGCCAGATGGAAGTATCCGATCTTCCCTTTACACCGCCGGATCGCTTCGACGGGATCACACTCATCTATTCCCATATGGAAGGTATCCAGATGTACATAGAGATTATCGATTTTGTACTTCTCCAGGAAAGTCATTATTTCATC
>CANQAR010000105.1 GCA_947588845.1 uncultured Lachnospiraceae bacterium | reverse complement strand
TTTCTATTTTTAATTCTATTTCAAACGGAATTTTTAGTTGCTTTTCTATTCCGTTTGTTGTATAATCTTTTTGTAAGTAGTTGTGTTTGTGCATACCATCATATGTAGGGAGAATACGGAATTGAAAGGAATAACAGATCCAAACCAGATGGCGGTCTATGCTTATATAAGGCGTGTGCAAAGGGTCGGGAGAGACATAAAGATTGCTTTTCATCCAATCATGCCGCTATTTCAGATAAAGATGTGTGATAAGAAAAATGCCATTTTCTTCGATCTTAATATGGACTGCGCCATAACGGATCTGAACCACAGTGCATGGTCGTTACATAAAGTAAATCTGTTTGAGGCATTCGATGAGGCAGGGTTGACAAACATGCCGAGACCAATATAGGAGGGATGGCGACTATGGGAGATAAGATAAAAAGCGAGATCATAAAAATTGAATTGAATGACGCCACCTCCGAAGGAATCGGAGCTACAGTTACCCCTACCTATGTAAATTTCTTCTTCGGGAACAATGGAACGGGTAAGTCCACCATTGCCAAGGCTATCAAGTCTGGCACAGGGGTTACCTATTCAGATGATAAGCGACACGAAGACTACATCACGCTCGTATATAATTAGGACTTCATTTACGCCAACATGAAGAGCTACCACGAGCTAAAGGGAATTTTTACAATTGATAAGGTCAGTAGTGAAGCGCAGGATGAAATAGACAGGATAAACGAGCAGCTCACTGCGGCGCGTGGTAGGAAAACCGCAGCTGAAACGTCTATGGGTGAGACTGAAACCAAGCCGGTTGATCCGGACGAAAAGTCGATGCGTAACCAGTACACTGCTCTTAAATCGTTAAGGGACAATTACGGAAAACTGATACCGAGCAAATTTGGTAAATCCAAGACGCTGATACCGAAAATCAGAAGGCATATCAGCAAGACCACCAAGATGGCTGATGATGAAATAAAGAGACAGTATGACGCCATTTACGGAAGTGATACCAAAGAGTATCAGGAGTTCATAACAATTGCGGATACGTCTGTATTAGATAATGTAGGGGGTGAGGCATACAGGAACTGTGCCAACACACTTTTTTTGGTCATTAGCAAACTGCCGAAGGAAATTTATCCTGGAGTTGACGAGAAAGCTTTCAGGGAAAAACTGGCAGCATTGAAGGATGCTATTTCCGGAAACGTTGAACTGATAAAAGCTAAAATCGCAGAGCCGTCCAAAATTGTAACACTGGTCGATATTGAGCCAACTCTTGATTATGTTAAGGAAACCATCGAGAACATCAACAAGATGATTCGCACAAACAATGAAGCCTTTAATGCCAAGACAAAAATAATTGCAGATCTGCGGGAGAGGCTGTTCTGCCACATGGCATATGTGCTCCAGCGGGATTTTAAGAATCATGATGACAGCAGAAAAATAATCTCTGATGGCATAGAGACCCAGAAGAAGATAATCAGCAACCGGACTACTCTGATATCTCAGCTGAAGGAGCAGCTCCGTGGCAAACATGGCGGCGTAAAAGACACCTCGGCTGCCATGAAGAATATTAACAATATGCTCCGTGATGCCAACTTTCAGAGATTCGAATTGCGTCCGCACAACGCTCCTTCCCTACCTGCTGGAAAAAAGTAAATCAACTATGAGGTTGTAAGGACAAGCACCGGCAAGGTTGCAGAAGATCTCAGCGAGGGCGAGAAGAACTTTATCGCTTTCCTGTACTTCCTTCAGAGGGTGTTCGGTAATGAAACCGATCAGGGTGATATTAAAGAGAAGATTGTCGTAATTGATGATACCGTTTCCAGTATGGACAGCAGAACCCTGTTTATCGTTGGTGACCAGGTAAGGAAAATGGTGGAGGTCTGTCGCAACAATGCCGACAACAGGAATGCTCTTGTAAAGGAAAACTTTATTAAGCAGATATTCATTTTAACACACAATGCGTACTTCCACCGGGAAGTCACCTATCCGCATGCCGATAAGTATGAGTTCGTTTCTTTCTACCTTGTAAGAAAGATAGACAACAGATCCTCCGTCCGACTGTGCGATAAACATAATCCGGATGAGCCGACCGCAAGAATGAACATCAATCCCGTAAAGAACTCCTATGCAGCTTTATGGGAAGAATACAAAGAGGTCTCAACGGCAGTTCCACTTATGAACGCCATCAGGAGAATCCTCGAATATTACTTCCTGCAGCTGTGCGGATATGATTGAAAGAAAGCAAGCAGTTTCTGAAGTTTCAAAAAAGCTGAGGAATTATGCTATTGCTCGGAAAATTGTAATTGACGATAAATTCCGAAATGAGAATGGAATCAGCCTTCAGATGAGCTGCCTTGAGTATGCCTATACCGGTGGTCAATCCGGGCTTAATAGAGCCGGTGGATGGTTTCAAGACATTGTCAGGATGTATACAGATGACCGGGATAACTTTGAAACGCTTTTACAGGAGGTGAATGGAATGGCGGAACAGGTCTCAGAAGAGAAAAAAGATTTCCGTAGCTGGCTTGAAGAAAGTGAGCCTAAAGAAAACGCGACTATTCTTGCTTCCCTGACCATGCTGAATGTCTTGCTGAGAAAAAACGGTGCCATCCGTTCTCGTCTTTTGGATATAGATGATGTTGATATTATAGAAAAAATTATTGATGACATAAAGAAAAATAAGGGGGTAAGAATACATAGCAAGAAACGTCGCAACCTTGTTCTCAGAGGATTATATGCATATAAGAGCTTTCTTAAATCGGAGCAGTCGGAAGAGAATCAGCTCTCTAACGATGATAAAAATGTAATTGGTGTTGAGACTAATGCTGATGGTGTATCTGATAAAAAATCAGACGTGTTGACTGCTTCGTTCACAGAGAAGAGAGACTACTCATACACTCGCCCTCTCTCGGTGTCATATTTCGGTACGACTTATATCACCAAAAACTGGTCTGCACTATATGTGCAGTCAGTGAATTGCCTGTTGGCGGATTACCCGAATGAAATACACGCTTTGATTGGGAAAAATATTGGCGGTCGAGGCAGAGTTGATATTTCTGAGGCAAACGGTATTAGTGATATGGAAGCCCCGAAGAAACTGAATGATAATCTGTACCTTGAAACGAACTGCAGCGCAGTCGGCATCATCGGTAAAATCAGGCAGCTTATGGATATCTGTCGGGTGGATTACTCTGCTATCCGCATTGAGTATGAGCATAAAAGGTCTGACAAGGGTACAAAAAACTCCTTAGAGAAACAAACCGGAAGAAGCGCCGGGGCACCCAAATCCAACGATGACTTCTACATCTGGCTCACAGAAAAAGAAGGTCTGGCTCAACCGACGGGCAGGAGCTACGCATCAGCAATCAACAACTGTGAAGCATTTTGCAGAGAATACCACATCGGCACGGGAAAACTTTATGACGCTGATTCGGTAGACGAAATAAGCAGTAATATTGACCTTCTGATGGAAAATGAAAGATTTCAGGAAAACAACATCGCAGGGCATAATAGATTTACTGCTGCTTTGGCAAAATACAAGCAGTATTTAGGCATTACCGATGCTGCACCTTCCCGCTGGAAAAATTCGGATGCTCTGCCTTTTGAAGATACAGACATTGCTCTGGAGGAGCTTGCACGCATAAGAGCCACACTTGAACTTTCACAGTATAATTATGGCTTTAAGGATAATGATGATGTCGAGCTCTACAGATTTTGTGCCTTTTACGCCAAAACCAACGGAGTTGAATGCTCACTTGAAAAAGAGAAGCTTTTAAGGGCAATTCGCAGTATGGGCTTCGAATTTGAGGGCAAGGTTTACCTTATTTCAGAAGAAACTATGAACGATATTGAAACCGAGATGCGGAACTATGCGAATGAGTGTATAAATATCATTTATTACGAAGAACTGTATGACTTGAGATCAGATGAGTATTTCGACGCTAAGATCGTATCCGCAGAGATGCTCAGAGCGATATTGAAACAGCTTTTGCCGGAGTTTAGGTACAAGAATAACTACCTCGCTTTGGCGAAGGAGAAGCTGACCGAAATTGAACTTACGAAAAATGACATTATCCGCGTATGGGGTGACAGCGTTCTTCAAACTTTTGATGAGCTTTCTATGAAACTGCCATTGATCCCATTGGATAAAATCAAATTCACGCTTGCACAGCAACCCATGTTTGTTTGGAACTCCGCTGAAACCTATTTGCGGGAGGATTCCTTTGAAGTGGACGAGGATGAAATCAACAAACTGATAGAATTTATTGATGAGCAGTGTGAAGAGCATGGAAGTGCCTCTCTTAATGAGATGCCGTTTGAAAATCTGAAAGCTCATAACCCGGAGCTTTCAGAAACTGCCATTATCAACTGTTTTTGTCGTCTCGTTAACGACAGATTTGATAGAAACGCCCGGATTCTCACCCGAAAGGGTGCTGGCAAGGATACTTATACGGCTGTGATTGAATTCTGCAGGAAGCAGGAAAAATGTACCTATGATAGGCTGGTACACATTGCCGAAAAGGTAGCGGGAACAGTGAGAACGCCTGAGGTCATTGAAGCGGCAAATTCCGTAATGGTTCGTATCGACAAGGACAGTTTCATTGCAGACAGATTGATAAACTTTGATGTTGACCGGGTCGATGCCGCTCTTGGTCACATCGTGACGAACGAATTCATGGGCATGAAAGAAATCACAACATTTAGCACTCTCCCGTTCTGCGGGTACGGGTGGAATCTGTTCCTGCTTGAAAGCTACTGTCGCAGATTCAGCAAAAAATACAGGTATGCCACACGCAGGGCAAACTCCTCGAATTCCGGTGCTGTTGTTGCGAGGACCTGTGGGCTTTCTTATCACGACATCATGGCAGAGGCTTTGGCACGCTCGGGAAGAGAACTGATAGAGGATGAGGTATTCGATTTCCTGACAGACGCAGGATACATGGAACGTAAACGATACAGTGACATCGAAAGGCTCATCACCTATGCTAAGGAGCTGCGAAAAAGGAGGAAGTAGACATGTACTCCTACACATATGACGAAGAAACCGGCGGAGTTCTACTGAATTCAACGCCTACGGTGTTTTCCAAGGAGCCGAGACCGGTTTTCGCCCCGGAGCTTGACATGCTCGGTTTTGATAAACACTGGAATTATGATAAACAATCAGATGTCCCCTATATGTGGGCAGAGTCTGTTCAATATTGGTACAGAGGCAGGCAAGTAGCCAAGCTTAAGGGCGGCAACCTGTATGAGGCGCCCGAGATTATTCTTGCGGAGGATGAAAACGGAAATCCGATTCAGCCGGAACCAAACGGCGGTACCCTTCAACCGATAGATATCGAGGAGATGGTTATCAAAAATCGTGATATGCTTGACATCATCGAAACAACTACAGTCAAGAAGATCGTCGCCATTTACGAAAAGTACAAGAACAAACTGGACATCTTTCATGTGGCGTTTTCCGGCGGTAAGGACAGTGCCGTACTCCTTGACTTGGTCAAACGTGCGTTGCCAAAGAAGAGTTTTGTCGTTGTCTTTGGCGATACGGGAATGGAGTTCCCCGACACATATACCGCTGTGGAAAAAGAACAGGAAGCCTGTGAGGTGGACGGCACACCATTCTATATTGCAAGGTCACATTTTGACCCTCATGATTCCTGGAAGATTTTCGGTCCTCCGGCAAGGGTTCTTCGATGGTGCTGCAGCGTACATAAGAGCGCACCGCAGACGCTGAAGCTCCGCGAGATCACGGGTAAGAATGACTATGTCGGGATGGATTTCGTCGGCGTGCGCAAGCATGAAAGCATCGCACGCAGCGAATATGAATATGAGAATTTCGGCAAGAAGCAGAAGGGGCAATATAGCTTTAATGCCATCTTGGACTGGACTTCAGCAGAGGTTTGGCTTTACATCTTTGCCAAGAATATATATGTAAATGAGGCGTACAAAAAAGGAAATTCAAGAGCAGGCTGCCTTTTCTGCCCGATGGGCGGTGGCTTAAGCAATTATGTAAGGCGACAAAATTACACAGATGAAGTGGACTTGTATGTAGATTTAATAAAGGAATCACATGGGGACAAAGGAAGTAAGAAAACAGAATCCTATATTGTGAATGGCGGATGGAACGCTAGGAAAAACGGAAGATCCCTCGAAAATAATGATTTTCGCTGTTTAGAGAAGTACGATAAAGGCAAACTGATAATAGATGTTACTAAACCTTCCTCTGATTGGAAGGAATGGATAAAGACAATTGGCTCGGTTATTGAGGAAGATGGACATTATGTAGTTGAATACAAAAATAGCCCTATTGCATTTTCCGTACAAAAGAAAAGCGATGGATATGTAGTAACCATATCAGATAGTTATTTAAAATCTGAACCGACATTCGGTAAGTTCTTCAGACAAGTATTTAGAAAAGCAACTTATTGTATAGGTTGCCGGGCATGTGAAATGAATTGCCCCAGAGGATGTATTGAATTTTCTGGGAGCAAAGTATCGATTGAAGGTTGTATTCAGTGTCATCAATGTCACAACATAGACAGTGGTTGTTTACTGTTTCATTCAACAAGACACCCACAAGGTGGAGGAGGAAAAGAAAAGATGAGTTTAAATTCTTTTGCAGATCATGCACCAAAGACTGAATGGCTTCAGTCATTCTTTGAATTAAAAAATGATTTCTTTGAAAACCATACGCTTGGTCCCATGATGTATGATATGTTCAGAAGATTTCTGAGGGATGCCGGTTTGAACGAGAAAAATCAGTTTACGGATTTCGCAGAAATGATCTCCAATATTGGCTGGGAAAGTGATGCAGCTATGGGACTTATTCTGACTAATCTTGCGAATAAAAATCCTCAGATAAGATGGTATGTAAATAATCTCGAGATTGGAGTTTACTATCCTCGGGCTGACGTTGAGGAAATGCTTACCGCTCTTGATGTAAAACCAAAGGATGCAAAATCAATTGTGAAGGCATATAAGCGAATTGTCGATACGCCAATGGGAACTGTTCTCAATTTTGGAGAAGTCACAGATGATTTTGAGCTTGCAAGAACCAAATGCATAATCTCCGACAACCGTGTCGTTCTCTATGCACTTTACAAGTTCGCTGAAAAGTGTAACGACTATAAGGAGTTCACACTGTCCTGGATGATGAACGATGACATCGAGCGTGATGGCATCAGCCCTACCAGGCTGTTCGGGCTGGAATATGAGGAAATGAAATCTATCCTCATGGGACTTTCAGCGAGGTATCCCGAGTTCATCAATGCTACATTTACCAACGATCTGGACAAGATATCGCTGACAGATAAGACATCGCGGGACGTGCTGCGGTTGTTTGAGGAGGAATAACCCATGGCAGATTTCGGAAGAGGACATTATGATCAATTCTTCGATGTCGACGAGAAGTATTTCCCGTGCATCGATGATTCGGCGATAGCCGGCGGTGCCAGATGGGATACGACTTTCCCGCACACTGCATTTATCAAATTACTGCGTTGTGTAGAAAATATGCTGGGTGGAAGCACAAACCGCTCCGTGTGGATTCACGGTGCGTATGGTACAGGTAAGTCGCAGTGTGCCTATGCGGTTAAGAAAATCCTGGAAGTCCCGGAGGATGAGCTTAAAACCTACTGGGAAACCTATGATCAGCTCAAAAAGGAAAGCGATCTGCTGACAAAGCTGTGTGGTCACAAAAACCGTGGAATAGTCACGGTCTACAGATATGCAACGGGCGGCATTACCTCGCCGCAGAAGTTCTTTGCAGCCGTTCAGGAAAGCGTCCGTGAGGCATTGGAAGAAAGCGACAATGTTACATACATGGGAGAGAACACACTGAAAGAGACCGTTATCTCCTGGCTGGAAGATCCTTCACACAAGAGATTTTTTGATGACCTCCTCCAAAAGCCGGAGTGGATGGCCAGGTTTTCGCAATCCAATTCCGATGAGGTCCTGAACACTCTGCACAAAAGCGGAGATATTAAGGAACTTATGTCCAATATTTTTGATTTGGCGGATAAAGAGGGCATCACTGCGATGAACCTCGATGCCGACAGGCTTAAAAATTGGCTTAAGGATGTGATCGACCGAAATCACATTAAGATTGTCTTTTTCTGGGATGAGTTTAGCAAGTTCTTCACAAACAACAAATACTCCCTTGACGAATTTCAGAAGGTTGTCGCTCTTTGCCAGGAGAGCCCATTTTATCTTGTAATTGTTACCCATCAGGCGGCCAGTATCATTGACAGCAGCGATGAGGCTTGGAAGGTGGTTCAGCAGCGTTTTGACAAGGTAGAAATCACCCTGCCGGACAACATTGCTTTTGACCTTATCGGTCACGCATTCAAACCGAAATCTGCCGCCAGCGATACGTGGAATAACTGTGCCGATACTCTTAACAGTCGTCTGGCTGATTCCCGCAGTGCCGTTATGAAAATCGCAAACATACAGGATCCTAAGGTCATAAAGGACATTATGCCTATTCATCCCATGACGGCGCTTGTCCTTAAAAATATCGCTTCTGCCTTCGCATCCAACCAGCGCAGTATGTTTGACTTCATAAAGGTCAGGGATGACTCTCAGGCATTCCAGTGGTTTATCGCAAATTACGGTCCTGATGACGACTACCCACTCCTTACGATTGATATGCTTTGGGATTTCTTCTACGAAAAAGGTAAGGACAATCTGTCTCCGGATATACGTATGATTCTTGACGCATATCCGCAGCAGAAGAACCTCAGAGATGATCAAAGACGTGTTCTGAAGGCTGTTCTTATTATGCAAGCGATTGATAAGCGACTCAGTGGAGAGATCGATGTTCTCAAGCCGACAGAACAGAATCTCAGCTACGCTTTTGAGGGCATCGCTTCCGGTCTGGACACAGCTTGTAAGAATATTGCAAAGCAGCTCTGTAAGAACGGCGTGCTTGTCCAGACTCCTATCGGTAACAATAAGTTTGCCTATGGAGTGGCTGTGCTTGCGGGAGATCAAGCGAAAATCAATGAGCATAAAAACACCATCCGTAGCAACAGTACGACTGCAAGTCTTGTGAGTAATGGAAAGCTGGGAACATGCCTTTCTCTCAATCCTCCTTTAAGGCTCCGATTTGCCGAGGATTTTACTTCCGGGCTTATAACGCCGGTTACCATCAACGACTTTACAAAGACAATCAATACCCTTAAGAATCGTCAGGAAAACTGGCATTTTAATGCCGTCATCGCATTTGCAAAAGACGCAATCGAGGGTGTTGCTCTGAGAAACAAAATCAAGGCCGCAGCAGCAAGTAGCGAGTATAGCAATATTCTCGTTATCGATACAACGGCAAATCCGCTGGGTGATGATGATTTTGATGCGTATGTAGAATTCTCAGCGATGGCTATGTATTATCAGGGTAACAATGGTCAGTCATCGAGGGACAATGCAAAAAAGGCGGAACAGGTACTCACCATTACCTGGAAGAACCGCATCTATAACGGAACTTTCACTATATGGAGCAAGGACTATCCCGATGGCGAAAAGGTTTCCGGCGGAGCTGCCGTGGCAGATGTCCTTCAAACGGTTGTTTTGAAGAAATTCAGGTATATTCCTGATTTTGGTAAAGGACTAACGGAGTCGCAGTTTAAGCTCAGCAATGCAAAATCTGCCGCATTGTGCGGTATTAACCGTAAGACAAGCGGTGTTGTTGCGGGAGCGGAAAAAAGCATTCTTTCTGAGGTTTGGAACGTTGATGATTACTGGATGAAACCTGAAACTTCCGGGCAAGGTATTTCTATAATCAAGAACTCTGTTGAAGAGCTTATCAAGAATCTATTTGACAGTGACAAGCCCGTATCTGTGGGTGATGTGTATGAGATGCTTGTTTCGGAATACGGATATGCGCAAAGTAACCTTACTGCATTCTTGATGGGTTTTCTGCTTAAGGAATACAGTCTGCCCCGGTTCAGGTATATCGATCAGAAGGGTGCAACCGGTGAAATGACCCCGGAGAAGCTGTCTGAACTGATTGCAAATTGTATCGGGAAGGACATATTAACCTACATCGTTAAGATGACCCCCGATGAAAGAGCGTTCTATGAAACCACGGAAAATGCGTGGGGTATTTCTGCTAATACGCTTTCTTCTCCCGCCAAGGCTGCAACAACGGTCAAATCGAGGATGCAGAATCTCGGTCTGCCTGTTTGGTGTTTAGAGAAGGTCGATAATGACGGAATCTATGATATTGTTGCCAAGTATATTGCTCTTGTACAGGAAGAGGGAGAGAACGCTCATCAGATAGCCAAAGAGATCGGCGCGGAAGCGAGGAGAAATCCTGAATTGGCTGATTCTCTTAAGAAACTACTTACTCCTGAAAACTGTAGGAAAGGCATGCTCAGATATGTCGACGGCTTTGAGGGCGGAAAGCTTCGTGAGCTTGCAGATAAGATTGGAGCGGATGATGACCGTCTTCTTACGGATATCGGCAGATTGTTCTCTGTAGAGTATTCAAGCCTGTGGAATATGGATACCGGAGAGGATCAGATCAGGAAGCTGATTGTGGACTATACCTATGTGAAGGCGACCAATGACATTCTGAACGTTGCCGCTCACTCCAAGAAAGATGCTGATACGGCCTGGCAGGAAAAGCTGAAGTTCGTCATGTGCTCTTGCGAGGCACTGCAGGAGAAATATCCGAATTTGAAGACGGTTTTTGAGTTCCTGAAGAAAGTCCACTCCGATGCAGATATTCTGCCTAATCAAATGAAAGCCTACACAGAGGCACTTGTTGCGGATATCTCTGCCATCGAGGGTTATCTTTCCAATGAAATACCTGCATTTGGTAAGATATATGCGCCCTATCTGGATGGTCTTAATGACGAGGATCTGGCGCAACTTCGTACAAATGAGCTTACTGATGTTTTCAAAAAGACCAGAACTGAAAGCAATGCGGTTGTAAAGAAGATTGCTGACGAATTCCGGAAAAATCAGACAAAGACCCAGCTCTTCAAGTTTTGGAAAGAAAAAACAGGTTCTAAAACGCCGGCTGCGTGGTCGCATACAAACCGCACTCCGATTTTATCTGTTGTTCCAAAATCTGAGTATGACTCTGCAAAAAAAGCGTTTGAGGTTCTTAACCGTGGGTCAGCATCTGAAAAGGAGTTCAAGGATGCTCTTGAGTTTTTGGATAGAGCCACACTGTTTGATGCACTTTCAGACAAGAATAAAGTCGATGAGGCCTTCCGCAGCATTCTTGGCACTTATAAAAGTATTCTTACGGATATTGAACGGGTAAGGGACGCATTGGAATCTCTCACTGTTGAACCATATGATTGGGCTACACATCCAGATATTCAGGAGAGAATCCGTGACCTTGCTAAGGCAGATTATGAAGCAGGTGGAAGCGACAAAGCTATTAATAAAATTAATTCCTGGGGTAAAGATGAACTGCGGGATAGGCTCATTGCTCTTGTCAGAGAAAATATGGCACTTGGAATCGAGATTATTAACGGGGGGTGAATAGTCCTCATGGATTTGAAAGCGATAGATGATTATTTTGCATCTTCAAATCACAAGCCTTTCTTTATGGTTGTGGGAGATGCAGAGTACGGAGAAATAATAGACAGTCTCAAGAGCAGGGCTATCAGTTTCCTTTATGTGAGCGATTGTTGTAGGAACGATGATAAAGTTCCGGATCTTGATGCGCTCAGAGAAAAGATGGAAACGGCTGATGTTTCGTGTGACTATAATAATGTCGTTCTCCTGGGACTTGGTGAGTACCTCGCTTTATGCGGAGATAAGAAGACCATGGAGGTATTGTCCGAATTTTCGGATTATAGGCTTGGCAGTGCTCAGGTAGTTTTGCTCCTTCGCTGCGTAGAGACACAGGTTCGTCAGCTTATAAAAAATGATAAAAGACCTCTCGAAAACGGGATGGTCTCATTTGGTAATAATCTTTCTTCATCTGTGCGGTTTAAGTTTTCTGATCCAGGACTTGAAATTTTCAAGATCAACGGATTAAAGAATGTGCTTAAGATTTTGGAGAGCGGAGAGTCGGGAGAAATCTCAGCTAATACAATCATTCCGTTCGCTGATTCTCTTCTTCCAATCCAGCGAATTAAGGATTCGTATGAGGCTATAGCCAGGAACATCAATATGGACGCTGTGCCAAAGGAATGCGGTACCGAAGAAATGTGGGAGAGGCTTCTGTTAGATCTGATGCGTTGCCGGTATGAGGTCGATAAGCTCTTCACTGAGAATCAATTTATGGATTTCCGGGACTATGACCTATATCGTTTCCTTTATGGGGACGATTATAAGAACTGGCTGTTTTATATTTACCTAATGATGAACAGTAAAACATATGAAGACAAGTATTTGGGATATGTTTTAGGCAGGAGCACCGGCGTTGATAGTTTTAAGCGTAATATTCTGAATGCAATAACTTGCATCTCGCACACAGATGATCAATTTATTGGATTTTACAGGGAACGCAAGAGATTGTTGACACATTATCCGGAATCAGAAATGGCGGCTTTTATCAATGAGAACAAAGTAAATGCTGAAGAGAGTGTTTACAGGCTTACTGACAACACGATGGTCGAAAAACAGGAAGGAATTATCTGGATTGCAAATCATGGTATGCCTGAAAGCCTTGAAGAGATTTACCCTGACCTTTACGCATACCGGAAAGAATATGCCTTCAATGGCAAAGGACTTGATCCAACTTTTGCTGCACGATTAACAGCATATTTTGAAAAATATAAAGAACTTAAACTTAGGAATGAACTGACAAAAGAATTTTCGGATGATGTTGACAAGTTGGCAATAGAACGGATCTACAATCGCCTGCCAAAAAGGGATGAACTTGTTAAGGAGAAAAATGATGGCTCTACGCAACTTTTCTGGATCGATGCTCTTGGGGTAGAATATTTGAGTTTTATTGTTGAACTGGCAAAAAGGCATGGACTCAAAATCTCTGTTGAGATAGGCAGAGCAGACTTGCCAACGATCACGAGAGAAAACCATAGCTTCTTTGATAATTGGCCGGAGGATCTAAGACATCCGAAAGAAGAAGACCTTGATAAGACGAAACACGAAGGTAAAGGTGGATATTATTATTCTCCAAAAACACCATATGCAATTCATCTTGCCGAGGAACTCAGAATAATAAGTAAAGCTATGAGCGAAGCGGCTACAACGCTTGGTTTAAGAACGTATGACCGCATTGTGATTGCAAGTGATCATGGTGCTTCCCGACTTGCGGTTTTAAGGCATAAAGAAGAAAAATATGAAACCGGCGACGAGAAGGATAATGAAAGCAAACATTCAGGAAGATGCTGTAAATATTTCCCGGAGTGCGACCTTCCCTTTGCAATCCCCGAGCCCGAACGGGGATATGTGGTTCTCGCTGACTATGGCAGATTTAAAGGTAGCCGTGCTTCCAATGTAGAGGTTCATGGTGGTGCCTCTTTGGAGGAAGTTATCGTTCCGGTTATAACCCTTTCGCTTAGGGACAATAGCATAGTTATTTCCGTAATCGATGTGGGTAAGATAAAAGCAGACTATAAGACTGGAATCAAAATGATGCTGTATGTCAATAAATCGATTTCTGAAACTTTATCTGTCGGCTACGGCAACAAAAGATATGCAACAAAGAGAAAAGATGATAATCACTTTTCAGTCGATATTCCGGACATTAAGAAAGCCGGAACATACGGTATAGATGTTTATCTGGGTGACGGGCTTGCATCTCATATCGAGATATCGCCAACCAGTAAGAGTGCATCAGTAAATGATGATTTTGAAGATCTTATGTGATAGGAGGATGGCAACTTGACGAACACTGAAGAAAAACTTAGAAATTGCTTCGATGAGATGGTCGTTTACAAGGATCTTAAGAAGCAGGGTAATATTTTCTCCGCCCTGAGTCTCCCATCATTCATGAGGGACTGGATACTTCGTAAATTTGAGGACGAGGACGGCACATTTGATGCAGATCGTGTCACAAAATTTGTTCACATCTATCTTCCCAAAAAAGAGGACTGGAATTCTATTAAGAATCGTGTCGTGATTGAACAGGAAACAGTACGGTTTCTGGCAAAGGTATCAATTGATATTGATATCAAAACCGGGCAGGTTGCTTTTTCCTTGCCGGATTTCGGGCTCTCATATAAGGATACGATGATTGATGAACAGGTATGGAATGACTGTAAGGGTGATCTCGTAAACGAGTACGAAACATGGGGCATGGTGGAGTTGGGCTACCAATCTCCGGATGAGTACGACCATGAATGGTCCTTCAATGTTACTAAAAATCAAGACAGATCCAAGGCGGGTAAGAAGGGGAAAATCAAGCTTCTTTCCTTTAAGCCTTTCTGTCCATACAGAATCAATCTGGATTACTTTAAAGATGTTCGGAATGAGTTCTCAACTAAAGAATGGATTGATATACTTCTCGGAGCTGTAGATTACAATCCGGAAGGTTACAAAGATGATGAAGAAAAGAAACTAACCATGTTGACAAGACTGCTTCCGTTCATTGAGAAGAGACTCAATCTAATCGAGCTTGCTCCGAAGGGAACAGGAAAGTCATATCTGTTTGGCAGAGTCAGCCGTTACGGGTGGCTCTCCAGCGGCGGCATCATGAGTCGTGCAAAGATGTTTTATGATCAGAACAGACATATGGAGGGGCTTGTAGCGGGAAATGACTTCGTCACTCTGGATGAGGTGCAGACCATTTCCTTTACGGACACAGACGAAATGAGAGCGGCTCTAAAGGGATATCTTGAATCTGGTGTTTATACGGTCGGAAATCATGAAGGTTCAGCATATGCCGGAATGATTTTGTGTGGTAATATAAGCAAGGCATCTATGGAGGAAGACGGTTATGGAAATATGTTTGAAGAACTTCCGAAAGTCTTTCACGAATCAGCCTTGATTGACAGATTTCACGGATTTATTAAGGGTTGGAATATACCGAGAATGAATGATGACCTTAAAGCTTCAGGCTGGGCATTGAATTCCGAATATTTCTGTTCTATTATGCATGAACTTCGCGATGATATGAGCTACAGGGCAATTGTCGATGAACTTGTTATTGTACCGGATGGTGCTGACACCCGTGACACAGAGGCAGTTAAGCGGATAGCGACTGCTTATTTGAAACTGCTGTTTCCCAATGTCCGTCAGCCGGGTGATATTTCTTCTGATGACTTTAAGCGTTATTGCCTGGACAGAGCGCGGAAGATGAGAGACACAATCAAGTACCAATTGGGACTTCTGGATGATGAGTATAAGGGAAAGGATATCCCTGCTTTTACGGTATGCAGGGACTACGATGTAGGTTATTATGGCTGAATGTTATATTTGCGGAAAAAAAGATATCAGCAAGAATGAGGTAGGACTTACTAAGAAGTTGATAGGAAGAAACTCCAAGAAATTCTATTGTATTTCCTGCCTTGCTGAACAATTAGAGGTCACAACGGAAGAACTCAAGGATAAAATCGAGGAGTTCAAGAACGAAGGGTGCAAGCTCTTTGAGTAAGGTGGGTGGAACTAATGATTTATGCGGACAATGCCGCCACAACAAGGCTTGATACAGATGCATTCGAGGCAATGAAGCCGTTTCTACTTGAGGAGTACGGTAATGCCTCGTTGCCATATGTGTTCGCGCACAAGCCAAAGAAAGCCCTGCAGGAAGCACGGGAGACCGTTGCTTCCTGCATTGGTGCGTTGCCGAGCGAGATTCTCTTCACATCGGGCGGTACGGAAAGTGATAACTGGGCGATTCATGGAATAACGGCTTTAAATTATGAGAAACGAGCGACAATAACCTCTTCGTTTGAACATCATGCCGTACTTCGTGCATGTGAGGCAATCGAGCGTCAGGGATTTCCTGTCTCCTACCTACAACCATCATCGGATGGATATATCACATCTGAGGCGTTATCAAAGGTTGTGACCGAAAGAACATGTCTTGTTTCTGTAATGTTTGCTAATAACGAAATAGGCACTGTTCAGCCGATTCAGGAACTGTGCGAAATTGCTCATGAGTGCGGTGCTCTGTTTCACACGGATGCTGTCCAAGCTGTCGGTCATGTACCAATCAATGTTGCAAATCTCGGTGTGGATTTGCTCTCTGCTTCGGCGCATAAATTCAACGGTCCAAAGGGCGTTGGGTTTCTTTATGTGCGTGAGGGCACAAAAATTGCTCCATACGCCGCAGGAGGCGGTCAGGAGCGAGGCTTACGTGCCGGTACAGAAAATATTGCCGGGATTGTTGCCATGGCGGTTGCGTTACAAAAAAATGTAGACAGGGCAATCGATGTGGCAGCGAGGCTTCTAAGACTTGAAGACACTTTTCTGACACGGCTTTCTCAAGTGGGTATTGACTATATCAGAAATGGAGGTTCTATACGTTTGCCTGGAAATGTCAACATTTCCATCAAGTATGTTGACGGAGAAATGCTACTGCACAGGCTTGACCTTATGGGAATATGCATTTCTACGGGGTCAGCGTGTGATTCCGTCAATACACAAATTTCTCATGTGATTCAGGCAATCAAAGTCCCGCAAGAATATGCGCAGGGTACGATTCGAATTACTTTTGGAGCGGAAAACACGGAGGATGATGCTCTGACCATTGCCGATGCCCTAGCTAAAATACTTGTGTCATAACGCTTTTTGCTTTTGATGTCCTGAATTAAACCTTTTAACGTTTACACACTTTTTAGCGATAGCAGAATTTCCATAGAAGGGAGGGTGCAAAATGGCGATGGCGCAGACAGCTTATCAGGCAAGACTGGCTTTATACTGTCATCGTGTGGTAGCGGGAAACAGACCGTGCAGAGTGCAAATGCCTTTATTTCAAGACTTTTTACGCCCTTCTTCCGGGAAAGGCACAGGTGGGCATTGTATCAAAGACGTTACTACGATAGAAGTCCTCTTGACCATAATGGCGTCACTTGCACAGCAGGAAAGCCAGAGCCTTTCGCAAAACGTAAAACTTGGTATTCAGTACCGTTACCAGCAAGGTAAAGTGCAAGTAAACCACAATCGTTTTCTCGGCTACACCAAAGATGCGGAAGGCAATCTTGTCATTGATCCTGAGCA
>CANQAR010000104.1 GCA_947588845.1 uncultured Lachnospiraceae bacterium | reverse complement strand
GAGATTATGCTTCGGCATGATATTGAGTGGGAGAAAAAGGGAACACATGAGAAACATCTGTCTGTCCTGGATTTTGAAAAGCGGGAACGTCAGAAAGAGGTGGAGGAACTGGAACAGACCATTTCTGGCGGCAGAGAGGAATTAGCCAATCTTATTTATCGGCAGACGGCGGCAGAGCAGGAAACGGAGCAGATACGGAAAGAAGGAGAAGAAATCCGAAAGGAAGTATCAGAACTTTCTGCTACAAATCATCTTCTGAAAGAGCAGACAGAAACACTGGCAGAGGATAAAGAAAAGCTGTTATCCGAAAATGAAAAGTTGGAAAAACAGCAGAAAAAGTTACAGCAAGAACTTAACAAAATGGTGCAGTCAAAGGAAATCATGGAACGAAATATTCACGCTTATGATGAAGATACAAAATGGCAGTTGGCAGAGCCGGGGGCACTGATGAGCGCAAAGGCATATCGGGATAAAAAGGCGTTACCGCTTGTGGAGAAATTGAAAGAGGTCGTAAAAAATCTGACTATCAAATGCGTACAGCTTACGGAGCAGTGCAAGAAGCTGACTGCCAAAGTGGATGGGCAACAGAAGCAGATTAGCCGTTTGACGGATAAGGTCATGGAGCAGAGCAACGCCATAGACCGGTTGCAGGAAAACGTGTCTGATTTGGGGCGTCTGGAGCGTCATTTAGGCAGGGAACAGGTGCAGTCGATAGGTGGAACGGTCAAAGGCATTAGAGCAGGCAGAAAGGGCAAATAAGCGCCCGAAACGTGCTTTTGATATAAGCCGATAGGAAAGGGGATTGATAGTATATGACGGATATGGAAAAGAAAGTCATGGTGCGATTGTGTGCAAAGATTTTGACAGAAACGGAATTATATGATACGGACATGGAAGTCCGCAATCTGATAGACTGGGTATGTGTATCGGAGCAGATCAAGGAGAATAACAATGCAATCCGCAGTTTAACGGGGGAGTACCAGAAGATAGAGCCGGAATGCCGGGAGGGAGTGCGGGAGAAACTGGAACGCATGAAGGAACTCTGCAAAGAGCGCAATGATCTGTATGAGAAGCAGAATGATCTGAAAGGGCAGAGGTGGAAGATTGAGAAATCGTTGGAACGATAAGAAATGTGGGGCGTGGCGGTTGCTGCGTCCTATCTTTTAGTGGCATGTTGGGGTAGAAAATGATATAATCAAAATAGAAAGTCAACTTAACGGGAAGAGTACATACAGCGTGAATATACAATCGCTGGAAATCATCTGATGTTGACAAGTGAACATACTGCCAGAGAGGGAAAATAGATAAATTTCCTTGGTAGTGTGATTATTACATGGTGCTAGCACCATGTAGATATGGCAGTCAAGGAGAAAATCTGTGATACCTATATGATACCTGTTTGCTCTAAAACTGCAAATACAGCATAAAATATGAATATTTTGGCGATAAAATTCTTTAAAAAACAATCAGATACTTAACAATTATGTTATATGCGCAGGGAGTTTGAATAATTGAAAAAATGCCGGGAACCCTTGATTTTAAAGGATTCCCGGTTTGATTTTTTGCGCCGTGACACTAAAATGACACTGCGAAATAACGCCTCTACTTTTATTACTCATTTTCTGTGTCCGATTCTCCCGGACACCGCAGCTTGTTCAGTTCCCCGGCGATCTTCGTGTCCGTGTCCGTATCCGGATACAGGTGTGCGTAGGTGTCCCATGTGGTTCTGACGGATTCATGGCCCAGGCGTTCGGATATTTCCTTAATGTCAAAGTGTCCGGAAGGATGTCGGCAGGTGTGAGAGCCAGAAGCTCCCCCTCGCGCATGCCGGTAAAGAAAAGCACGTCAAACCCGACTTTCAGCGCGCTTTTCTGCAAGGTTCCTGCAAATTTCTCATACTGTTCCTGTGTCCAGTACGTCGCTTTGTTCGCATGGCTCTTTCCGATGCTGCCGGCCGCATGGCAGGGATTGGATCGGAGTCCGTAGTGGGATACAGCATAATTAAGGATGGCCGAGACAAATATAATAAATAAAAGGGAACGGATCTCCGCTCCTTTTTCTATTATAATATACTATGAAAAGTGCTGAAATACAAGACTGGTATTAGACTTTGGGAAGTGATATGATTTGTTTCCAAAATCATTTTTGAATTTTGTGATTCGGATTATATCGATCAGAATAACTATGTTGATACCATAGTCCGGCTTCAAGACATATTCTATTTATATAAGAATGAAATGCAGGATGAAATTACGGATGATGAACTTCTTCACTTGATGAAAGAGCAGTTTGAAAAGATTTGTTTTGGAGATTTGGATTATTTGGAAGGGACATGTCTTGCTAATTTTGCACAAGCTGTTCGGGCAGGATATGATGGTTATAAAGAAACGGACGGATATGGCGAGTATTCAAAATTTGATGAAGAGAAAAGATGGGATTATGAATTATATTTTGAGACGCTGAAAGCGCTTTGCTGGGAGTAAGAAGCGATGAATTATAATTATACGATGGAAGAATTGGTGCCGATTGTAGGAAAACTGGCGGAAAAATATACCGCCTATGAGAGTACATCCATCACATACGAAAAAGCGGAGCAGTTGATGGAAGCTGCTTTGTATTTATTTGGAACAGAAATTTCTTGGCGTTTTTCCGAGTGAATATGTAACTGGTGTATTATCAAAGTATAGAGATGAAATAGGCAATTTGTGCGAGCTAGTTTTGGTTGATGTTATCAGACATATTTTACTGAAAAGACCTTTCACGGAATCTGATTGGACAAAGGAAGATCACATACAGATACAAGCTGCGCTGATGGAAATTGCTGTTAGTGAGGTAAAAAGAGAGTTGGAAAAAATAATTGATTCATTCGTTCAGAAATATTGTGCAGGCGATGATGAACTTCTGGAATATTTACTGGGAGATATTAGGAATATTGCAGTCCGGACGAAACTATCTTGTGATTGATTTTCCTAAGAGAACCTTGTATAATATATATAGTAACAGAATATAGTTACAGGAAATCAGTATTCGTGTTTTGTTAAATGAGAGATCGGTTTGGAGAGCAGGTGAGAACTATGCCGGAACATCAAACAATTGAGTGGAAAGAATCGTGGCGTGACGATTATCTGGAATGGATCTGCGGTTATGCAAACGCATACGGCGGAATACTTTATATCGGTAAAAATGATAATGGAGATGTGATCGGACTTAATGACAGAGACGTGAAAAAATTGCTGGAGACTATTCCAAACAAGATCACGGATACAATGGGTATCGTGGCAGATGTCAATTTGCTCTATGATGATGATTTGCAGTATATTGAAATTGTCGTGGATAAGTATCCTTCGCTTATCAGTTATCATGGGAAATATTTTTATCGTTCCGGCAGCACCATGAGGACGATTACGGGGAAAGAACTGGATAAAGCACTCCTGAAATCCCAGAGTAGAACATGGGATGGTATGCCGATCCTGAAATTGAAAGTCGAGGATTTAAAACAGGAAGCGATAAAATTATTCAAAGAAAAGGCAGTCAGGCGTGGAAGATTGATGCTGGAAGAGACAAGGGTTGAAGATACGATACTGATGGAAAATCTTCATCTTTTTGACGAGGAAGGTTATCTGATCCGGGCTGCAATGCTGGCGTTATTTGAAGGCGTTGATTTATTATGATGGGATTCAGAGAATATGATGGGATTCAGAGAATCGAGCAGTTTATGTTTCCGCAGGAAGCCTTCCGCGAGATATTGCTGAACGCAGTAGTTCACAAGGATTATAGTGCGTGTAATCCGATTCAGATCAGTGTGTATGAGGATAAAATATATATATGGAATGATGGGGAGATGCCGCCTGATCTCAACTCAACAGAGAAATTGTTTGAAAAGCATTCTTCCAGGCCTTATAATCCGAAACTGGCTAATGTTTTTTTAAAAGCGGTATGATAGAGGCATGGGGCAGAGGATTTGATAAAATTAAGGAAGCGTGTGAAAAGTACGATGGGTGTCTGCCGGAATACAATATCAGCGCATCGGGAATTATGGTGTTGTGTAAGGCATGTGATAAGTATTTAGAATTATTGAAAGATGAACCGCATCCTGTTCAAAATGAACAAGATAATGAACAAGATGTAGTGAAAGCTATTATTGAATTTTGTTCAGAACCGAAATCTGCGAAAGAGATAGTGGGAAAGTTTGGCTTTCCTAATAGGCTATATCTTAAAAGACATTTTCTTGATGAAATGTTAAAAAGAAAAATGCTGAAAATGACATTACCGGATAAACCTTCAAGCAAGAATCAAAAATATTTTTCTTGAAAAAATTATCTTGTTCAAAGTGAACAGGATAATGAACAGGATACAGATATCATAATCCAGGCTTTTTCGATTGAAAAAGATAACAGAATTATATCGAAACAGACGATACAATTACAAAGGAGCTGCATCTATGAACAGGAGAACAGGTGAAAAATTTCCCTGGAATTCTTTTTTAAGGAAACTGGCCGTGATTGCGATTCCGGTCGCGTTTCAGAATCTGCTGACGACTACGGCCAGCATGGTTGATACAATGATGGTCGCGCCGCTCGGGGAGCTTTTTGTCGGCGCGCTTGGTCTCTGCGCGCAGTTTTCTTCTCTGATGTTCTGCGGGTACTGGGGATTTTTTGGCGGGGGGATGCTGTTCATTTCCCAGTACTGGGGTTCCAGGGAGGATGACGGGATCGAACGCTCCTACGGTCTGACCTGGGTGTGCATGATGACGGTAGCTGTGCTGTTCGGTTGTCTTGCGATTTTTGCCCCGGGTTTTGTCATGAAGGTATATACGGACAAGCAGGCGATTCAGGAAATCGGTGTTTCTTATCTGCGTATTGTCGGTTTTGCGTACATCATGCAGGTGTTTTCCATGGCGATGAGCTGCCTGCTTAGAGCGACAGAACGTGTGCGGATTCCCATGATTGCTTCCATAGTGTCTGTCGCGACGAATCTTTTTCTGAACTGGGTATTCATCTATGGAAATCTTGGATTTCCTGCAATGGGGATCCGGGGAGCGGCTCTTGCTACGACCTGCGCCGCGGTTGTGAATGTGCTGACCATTTATCTTCTCGCCTGGAAAGGAAAATATCCGTATCTGTTCCGGGTGCGCCGTCATTTCCGATGGAGCAGGGAACAGGTGAAGCAGTATTTTGTAAAGTGTTTTCCGATTATCTGCAATGAAGTGATGATGGGAATCGGAAACATGGTGATAAATATCACGCTGGGAAGACAGCCGGAGCAGGTGATCGCGGCGGTCGCCGTATTCCGGACGCTGGAAGGGCTGATCATAGGATTCTTTGCGGGATTTTCCAGCGCGTCCTCGGTTCTGGTCGGAAAGTGTGTGGGCGCGGGAGAACTCGATACTGCGTACGAGCGCGCAAAACGGCTGGTATACCTGTGCAGCGGCATCATACTGCTGGCCAATCTCTGTCTGTTTGCCGTGCACCGTCCGATTCTGACCGGCATGAGCCTTTCGGGGGAATCGTACCAGGCCGGAACGAGACTGCTGATCATCTACGGCGCCGCTTCCGTAATCCGCATGGGGAACTGGCTTCAGAATGATACATACCGTGCTTCGGGCGATGCGGTATACGGGACTGTGCTGGAGATCATATTTATGTATGCGCTGGTGCTTCCCTGCGTTCTGACCACGGGATTTGTTCTGAAAGCGCCTTACTGGGTCATTTTTCTTTGTTGCTATATCGATGAGCCTGTGCGGTATCTGCTGATGCAGCTGCATCTGTACTCTGGAAAATGGATCAAGCCGGTTACGGAGACCGGGATGGCGGCGCTGGAGGAATTTCGCAGGAAGAGAAACAGATGAATTTGTTACAAATATTGCAGCAGAATCAAATATTTTTTGTCCAGATTTTATCTTGGAACAGCGATAGTAATGTGCTATAGTATTTCGGTTTGCAAGTTATAATATCGCTGGGAAAAGAGGGTTTCGCAAATGATAAATTATTTTAAAAAGGAAAAGGTGCTGAGCATTGCCTTGTTCCTTGGATTTGTCTCCTGTTTTTTTATTCATCTGGACAGGAAATATCTGGATTATATCGACATGCGGGTGCTGGCGCTCCTGTTCTGTCTGATGCTGCTGGTCAAGGGCTTTCAGAGCGTCGGTCTGCTGGATCTAATGATCGTGAAAATGTTCGGACAGGTGCGTTCCACACACAGTATGTGCCGGACGCTGATTCTGATCTGCTTCTTTCTGAGCATGATCATGACAAATGACGTGGCGCTGATCACGTTTGTGCCGTTTGCGATTCTGGCGCTGAAGCGGTGCGGGCAGGAGAAGCTGACCATACGGGTTGTGGTTTTGCAGACCATGGCCGCCAATCTGGGAAGTATGCTGACGCCGATCGGAAATCCGCAGAATCTGTATCTGTTTTCCACTTCGGGAATGTCGGCCGCCGCGTTTTTCCGGACGATGCTTCCGCTTGCCGCGGTTTCTCTGCTGCTTCTGATGGCTGCCGCGTTTCTTCTGCCGAATGAGGAAGTACAGATGCATGAGGAACATGTAGCCAGTGCGCTTCCGAAAAGGGAGACAGGTATTTACAGCGGACTGTTTCTCATCAATCTTCTGGTGGTGTTTCGTCTGATCTCATGGGTTCCGGCCATCATCATCACGATTGCGGCCATCCTTCTGCTTCACAGAAGACAGCTGCTGATGCAGGTGGATTACGCGCTGCTTCTGACATTCGTGGGATTCTTCGTTTTTGTCGGGAATATCGGGCGTATTCCAGCGGTCAGCACGGCGATCGCGCAGATTCTGAACGGCAGGGAGATCCTTGTGTCGGCGCTGTTCAGCCAGTTTTTGAGCAATGTACCGGCGGCTCTGCTTTTATCAGGGTTTACAAATAACTTTGCGGGTCTGCTGGTGGGAACCAATGTGGGCGGCCTGGGGACGCTGATTGCCTCGATGGCAAGCCTGATCTCCTACAAGCAGTATGCTGAGAGCGAAAATTCCGAGAAGGGGAAATATCTGCTGACGTTTACACTGTATAATGTGGCGGGACTTGTCATTCTGCTCGCGTTTTCGCAGGGGTATTACCGTATATAGAGACACGTTAACAAGGGATGCTGCAGGGCGCAGACATCCCTTTTGTAGTTGATGGAAAAACCTGATCAGAAATCAGGTATTGACAAATGGTCTGTTTTACCCCATAATAGGATTAAGTCCTAATATCAAATAAGAAAGGGTGATTGTAGTGCCTCAGAGAAATACAAGACAGCGAGGTCTGGTACTTGATGCGGTGAGGTCGCGGGAGGATCACCCCAGTGCGGATGAGATTTATCTCGAGGTGCGCAAGGAGGACGGTAAGATCAGCCGCGGAACGGTATACCGCAACCTGAATGTTCTGGCGGAGAGCGGAGAGATCACGCATGTAAAAGTGCCGTCTGCCGACCGCTATGATCTGCGGACAGACCGCCATTATCATTGTTTCTGTGTATCCTGTGGCGCCGTGTTTGACGCGCCGGTTCCGTATCACGAGGAGTATGACAGGCAGGTGGAGGAGGAGACAGGATTTCAGATTCAGCGGCACCGCACGATTTTTGAGGGAGTATGCCCGAACTGCCGCGATCGGGCGGAGGGAGAGATCCACTTGCGAGAAGAGGAATGACGCCGGGAGAGAAAGGTGTTGTTCGGAAGTAAAAAAGGACTTTTCGTTCCGGCGGAAGGGAAGCGCCATCTGAGAGAAGAGGAATGACGCCGGGAGAGAAAGGTGTTGTTCGGAGGTGAAAAAGGACTTTCCGTTCAGGCGGAAGGGAAGCGCCATCTGAGAGAAGAGGAATGACGCCGGGAGAGAAAGGTGTTGTTCGGAGGTGAAAAAGAACTTTCCGTTCAGGCGGAAGGGAAGCTCCATCTGGGAGATGGGGAATGACGCCGGGAGAGAAGGACGTTGTTCAGAACTGAAAAAGATTTCCGCGGCAGAGAAAACAGAGATTGTGAAAGGATACCTGTAAATTCTGCAAAAGCAGAAAATCAAATAAAAAGGAGAATAAAACTATGGCAGGAAAAGCAACAAAGTACGCAGGAACACAGACGGAAAAGAACCTTGAGGCTGCATTCGCAGGCGAGTCCCAGGCGAGGAACAAATACACCTATTTCGCATCCGTGGCGAAGAAGGAAGGTTATGAGCAGATATCAGCGCTGTTCCTGAAGACGGCTGACAACGAGAAAGAGCATGCGAAGCTGTGGCTCAAGGAGCTGAAAGGTATCGGAAATACCGCGGAGAATCTTGCGGCGGCGGCTGACGGCGAGAACTATGAGTGGACGGATATGTATGAAGGTTTCGCGAAGACTGCGGAGGAAGAGGGCTTCACAGAGCTGGCTCACAAGTTCCGTCTGGTAGCAGCGATCGAGAAGCATCATGAAGAGCGTTACCGCGCGTTGCTCAAGAATATTGAGACTGCTCAGGTGTTTGAGAAGGGCGAGGTAAAGGTTTGGGAGTGCCGCAACTGCGGACATATCGTAGTTGGAACGAAGGCTCCGGAAGTATGTCCGACCTGCAATCACCCGCAGAGCTATTTTGAGGTCCATGCGGAAAATTACTGATGAATACGGTTCCGGGGAATAAACAGGCATGGAAAATATGCCGGCTGCCGAAAGGCGGATCTGCTTTGTACTGAAAAGCACGGAGTGAAGATTAAAACCAGGGGAACGGATTTTAGACGATACATGATAAAAAGACAGCTATATCTGGAATCAGATCCGGGTATGGCTGTTTTTGCGTTCCCGCTCCATACAAACTTCATATTTTTGTGATATAAGATGATGAAGGTCTGTGCATCCTGTACTGCAGGCGCCGTGACCGGAGAAACCTGCAGTATGGCCGCATGGCGGGCAAAAGTCGGAGAGGAGTGTTATTATGTACAGAATTTTGGCAGTGGAGGATGACGAAGACATCCGGGATATTCTGAAAAACTACCTGGAGAATGACGGGTATTATGTGGATTTCGCGGCGGACGGTGTGGAGGGAATATCGAAATTTCATACCGGAACGTATGACCTGATCCTCCTTGATGTGATGCTCCCGAAGATCGACGGATTCGGTGTGTGCGAATTAATACGAAAGGAATCGGATGTTCCGGTTATTATGCTTACGGCTCTGGAAGAGGAAGAATATCAGATTCGCGGACTGGATCTGCGGGCGGATGATTACATTACAAAGCCGTTTTCCGTGCCGGTTCTGATGCGGAAAATCGCGGCGGTTTTGCGGCGTGTCTACAGGGATGGAAAAATACGAAAAAGCGAGTCGGATAACTGGGAGAACGGATGTATTGGGATAAGGCATGTCTGCGGCACAGAGAACGAATATGGTGCGCATTATGACTGCAGTACGGAAAACGAACATGGTTATAGCGGAGAGAACAGGAATGAAGTATGGGGAGATTATGATACCGGGTATACCCATGCATGGAAAAATAAACAGAGCGATCAGACCGGAAGATCTGCCTGCGCACCGTGGAACGAGATGCCGGGGGCAGGATGGATCATTTACGGAAGGCTGCAGATCGATCTGGATGGCTGTCTTGTATATGTGACCGGGGAGGACGGGCAGGGCAGAACAGAGATCAATCTGACACAAAAAGAGTATGATCTGCTCTGTGAATTACTGATCAACCGGGGAATTGTCCTGACGCGGCAGAAGCTTCTGAATCTCGTCTGGGGAGAAGATTATTTCGGGGAGGAACGGATCGTGGATACGCATATTAAAAATATCCGAAAGAAGCTCGGCTGCGATTATATCCGGACGATCCGGGGCGTGGGATATCGGATAGACCGGGAAGCGCGTTGAAATCAGTGATTGAGCATGCAGAAAAACTTCCGGTGAAGAGTTTTTTGTATTGCCAGACATTGCTGCAGGTCACGGAGTGAACAGTTTTGAAACATCATATCATTTGATGATCTGACAAAATTGTGGGAGAATGCAGTGCGCCGTAAAGGAGGAATGAAATGTTGATAAAAAGCATAAAGGGCAGCCTGACCATTAAAATATTTTTTCTGATGAGCTTTCTGCTGCTTGCGGCAGGCGGAATTACCTATGCGGCCATTGCACATTTTCTTCCTGTCACATACTCAAACCGTCTGGAGGAAGATCTGGATGAGGTTTCCCGGGATATGGTGAAGGTGATCGAGGGTTTTTCTGACATCGGGGAGGCGGAAACGGCAATCGAGCTTTTTGAGGCCGGGGCACAGGTATCGGTGACGATTCTGGATAAGGAAGGGAACTGTGTCCGGCTGCCCGTGGAGACAGGGATTGTGATGGGAGATGCGATGGAGGTTTCGGATGGGGAGGCATTTTTTTCTGAGGATTCCGGAAATGCCGCGGCGCAGGAAAAAGAGATGGAGACTGCCCGGCCTGTGGCTGCGAGCTGTGAGGGATTGGAGGCTGTTCAGGACGCAGCTGCGGGGCAGAAGATGAAGATTGATCAGGATTCGTCTGTGGTTCAGGAGGGACTGAGGGATGCCCAGGACGCAGCTGCGAGGCAGGATGAGATGGAAATCACCCAGGTCTATGTTTCTGATACAGCGACAGCAGAAGACCGGATGTGGAAAGAAGATGAACTTTCCGCATTGAAACAGTATGAGCTGAATGTTGGAAATAAAAGATATGTGATGTTTGTGTCCGGCGGCATGCAGCCGGTAAATCAGGCCATGGATGTCCTGAAAGAGATCTTTCCCTATATTCTCGGATTGGCGGCGCTCACTGCTTTTCTGTCCGCATGGGCAGCCTCGTTTTATCTGACTGCGCCGGTTATATCCTTGAGCAGGATTTCACGGAAGATGGCTGTTCTTGATTTTGCGGATACGTATCAGGGAAAGCGTACGGACGAAATCGGGATACTGGGGCGTGATCTGAATGTGTTGTCTCAAAGTCTTTCAAGAGCGCTTGCGGATCTGCGGAAAACGAACGCGCGTCTGCAGGAGGTCAATGCGGAGCTGAGCCTCATAAATGGAAAGCTGCAGGAGGCCAATGCGGAGCTGGAGCTTATAAACGGAAAGCAGAAGGCGGAAAATACGAAACTGGGAACTGTAAATGAAAAACTGGAGAAGTCGAATGCTAAGTTAGAGGAAGCAAACACAGAGATGCAGAGGGTGAATGACAGGCTTCGGATTGAGATTGAGATGGAACGTGAACTGGACAGGCAGCGGCTGGCCTTTTTTTCTGCCGTTTCCCATGAGCTGAAGACTCCGGTGACGATTCTGGAGGGGCATCTGACCGGGATGATTGAAGGGATCGGGGGATATAAAAACAGAGAGTATTATCTCGGACGATCCCGTGACACGGTTCGAAGCATGGGGGAGATGGTGCAGGAGCTTCTCACCGTGTCCCGGATGGAGAGTCGGGAGTCAAAGATGCAGAAGACGGATCTGGCGGAGCTGCTTCGGCTGCAGGTGGCGGAGCTTGCGGAACTGATGGAAAGCAGAGGGCTGGAACTGGCTGTGGATGTACCGGAACATTGTTATGCGGAAGCGGAACCGCTGCTGATGGAAAAAGTATTCCGCAATCTGCTGACCAACGCGATACGCTATACGCCGGAGCATGAAGGAAATCAGATTCGGGTCCGGATGGAAGTGGAAGTATGTCCGGATCATCCGGGTGAGAAGGAGCATATTTCCCGTGTAAGCTTTCAGGAAAGCGGATCATCGTTGGATTATCATGAAGGGGAGGATGATTCCTGTTCCTGCGAAGGGGATGATTTCGCGGGAAAGGGGGAAGAATCCAGGGAAAACGGACTGTACGTCTGCATTGAAAACACAGGAACTTTCATCCCCCAAAGTGATCTGCCGCATCTGTTTGAGGCGTTCTACCGAGTGGAACAGTCGCGGAACCGTGAGACCGGGGGCAGCGGACTGGGACTTTACATTGTAAAAATGGCGTTGGAAAGGCATGGGGCGCAGTATGGGATCAGAAATACGGCGGACGGGGTGGAAGCCTGGTTTCATATGAAATGACGGTCACAGGAACAGTTTCACTGCGTTCATCCTCGTGCGGTGGGGGCCTGGTTTCGCATGAGGTGACGCCGAACAGGGGGATTGCGCAGTTTGTTTTCCTGCGGAGGTTTATTCCCACGGAAACTCCACACAAAAAACATACAGACTTCAATCAAATCACAGATTCCGATGATATGCTGTGAGAGCAAAAACAGATCAGTTGTCCGGGCAGGCAATCCTGCGTTTCCGGACAAACTGAGGCGAGTCATAGAAAGGAGCTAAGTGAGATGAAAAGAAGAACAGCAAGTCTGATGCTGTGCATGGCCGCAGCAGGTACAACAGCAGTAGTTTCCCTGTCTGGAACAGGGGCACAGGCAATGACGTACGCAAATGGAGACGGTTCGGTCTGTCATGTGGAAGGCTGGAAGTATGGGGCGCCTGAGCCGGAACAGGCGGGGACGGAACGCGACGCGACGACGAAGGAACTGGAAAAAACGGAGGCAGGGCTGGAAACGACGGAGACAGAGTTGGCAGCAGGAACATCGGAGGCAAAAACAGGAACAGAACAGACAGAGATAAATCTGACTGGGACAAGACCGGGAACAGAACAGGTGGAGACAAATCCGACCGGGACAAGACCGGGAACAGAACTGACAGAGACAAATCCAGCCGGGACAAGACCGGACACAGAAACTGTAGGGACAGGGCAGTCAGGGACAAAATCATTCGAGACAGAAAGAGAACAGAAGGATCTGGAAAACTGGCAGAAGGCACAGCTGCGTGAAGAGATTGCTCCATTAAAAGAGTATGGCGTCGCGTTTGACGAGGAACAGGAATGTCTTCTTTATCAGGGACAGAAGATACGGCTTCTGATCGATGAGCAGATTGAGGATACGTATTCCTCGATTCAGATGCCGGACGGGGAGATTGATCTCTACACGGTGCGTTCGGAGGATTACAGTCTTGCCGGGGTGCGGATCGCCTCGCAGGAGGAGTATGACAGGCACACGGAAAGTCTGCAGGAAAGTACCAGCATGTTTTCCGCTGCGTTTGGGGAAGAGGCCGGAGACGCGGCGTATACATGGGAAAATCCGTGGCACCTGGAGACGGGCGTTGTGTTTGAAGATACGGTTACCATAGCGGAAAATGAGGATAGAACAGCGGAAGATATGGGGATACAGGCGGAAGATGACACGGCCGCCGCGGCATCGGATGTGCCGGAGGATACAGTCAGCAGCATAGCGCAGGAGGCGATAGCGTCCGGTTCCGCGTATGATACTCCGTCGGAGGAGGAAAAGAAGAGGATTGCGGAATACGAAGCTGTCGGGATCGAGCGGAATTCTCATGGCGGCTGGCTGTATCAAGGGAAAGAAATCGACTGGATGGTGGATGAAAACGGCGGAATCTACATGACGAATGAGAACAAGGACAGGAAGGACAGACTTTATGTCGTGGTGAGGAGGAATGAGGACGGAAGCGTCAGAGAAGCTGAGGAAGTGACGCTGGAGGACGCGATCCGGAGTTATGTGGAGAGCGGGACATGAATTATGGTTTCACTGGTTGTACCTTGTTTTAACGAGGAAGAGACAATTGATATTTTCTATGCGGAAGTGAACAGAGTGTGTCAGGATGTGCCGTTTACGATTGAATTTGTATTTGTTGACGACGGGAGCAGAGACAGGACGCTGGAAATTCTGCGGAGGCTGAGCAGAGAAGACGATCGTGTTCATTATGTCTCCTTTTCCAGAAATTTTGGGAAGGAGGCGGCTCTGTACGCCGGGCTGCAGCACTCAAAGGGAGAATACGTTGTCACCATGGACGTGGATCTTCAGGATCCGCCGTATCTGCTGCCCGAGATGTACCGGATCATAACGACGCAGGAGTGCGATTGTGTGGCTGCTTTTCGTGAAAACCGCGAAGGAGAGCCGGCGGTCCGGTCATTTTTTGCCAAGCTGTTTTACCGGCTGATTAACCGGATTTCCCGGACAAAGATTGTCGAGGGGGCCAGAGACTACCGTTTTATGAAACGGAAAATGGTTGACGCGGTTCTGAATGACAGAGAGTACAATCGCTTTTCAAAAGGGCTTTACAGCTGGGTCGGCTTTGAGACAGAGTGGCTGTCCTATCCGAATGTTGAGCGGAGCGCAGGTGTGACGAAATGGTCATTTTTGAAGCTGTTTAAATATTCGCTCGAGGGAATTCTGGCATATTCGACGGTTCCCCTGTCGCTTGTCTCCTGCCTGGGACTTGTCTTCTGCCTGGCCGCCTTTCCGGGACTGTGCGTGGCTGTGGGGAAAGTTCTGATACCTGGAGGTCCGGCGGCAGGCTGGCTGTCTATGGTCGGTATTCTTGTGTTTCTGGCCGGGATCCAGCTTTTATGTCTCGGGATTGTCGGGCTGTATGTATCCAGAATGTATCTGGAGACCAAGGGGAGACAGATTTACATCGAAAAGGAGACGGATCTGGATATCAGATGAGGATAAGAAGTATAAAAAAATATGCCGGATATCTGGCATGGTATACACTGTTGTTTGTGATGATCGAAGGTTTTGCCATGCGTTACTTTTATGGGATGGGAAGGACTCTGATCTGGGAGGAGGACGGATGGACGCAGCATTTTAAGGCGCTTGTATATTATTCCCGCTGGCTGCGTTCCATTGCCAGAAATTTTCTGCGCACGGGAAAGCTGTCGGTTCCGACGTTTACGTTCAGCATGGGCTATGGGAGCGACCTGTATACGACGCTCCATTATTATGCGATCGGAGATCCGCTCATGCTGTTCTCCGCGTTTGTTCCCGAGAGATATATGGAACATTTTTACGGACTGCTTGTTGTGATTCGGTTTTACTTATCCGGAATTACGTTTTCCTGTTACTGCCTGTCGAAAAAACGATACAGCCGGACGGCTATTCTAGCGGGGGCGTTTACCTATGCGTTCTGCGGATTTGCCCTGTACGGCGGCGTCAGGCATCCGTTCTTTCTGAATCCAATGATTTACTTTCCGCTGATCCTGCTCGGAGTTGACAGGATCTTTGAGAATAAAAAGCCCTGGCTGTTTATCTGGGCAGCAGCCCTGTCAGCTGCCAGCAATCTCTACTTTTTCTATATGATCGTTTTGCTGACGGTGTTTTATGTGGCAGGAAAATATCTTTTGACGAGAGAGCGAACCTGGAAAGAATCTCTGTGTTTTGTTCTGAGACTGGGCGGATACGGTCTGACCGGGCTTATGATTGCCGGGGTGATCGTTTTGCCGGTTCTGCTTCTGTTCCTTCAGACTTCCCGCACAGGAAATGGATACGAGGTTCCTCTTCGCTATGGGGCGGCATATTACTGGAAGTTTGTCTCAGCGTTTGTGACAGGGGACGGGCTGGATAACTGGAACTATAGAGGATACTCCGCGCTGACGGTTCCGGCGGTTTTTCTGCTGTTTCTCAGGGGAAAGGAAAAAAGGAGACTTCAGGCAGCTTTTCTCGCAGCGACGGGTATCCTGCTGGTTCCGTTTGCGGGCTATGTGCTGAACTGTTTTTCCTATGCATCCGGACGCTGGATATTTGGGTACAGTATGCTGACGGCTTACATTCTGGTCGACAGCTGGGAAGATTTTTTTGTGTCACAGGAAATTTCATTCTGTGACACAAAAAAGGAAGTGTTTTTTCTGGCGGTATATTCAGTCCTTTTCTATGTGTTCTGCGTCTGCACGAATGAAAACAGGCGTGAACTTTTGACGCTTGTACTGGTTCTGGATCTGGCTGCCTGCGTGATTCCTTTATTTCAAAAGAAGCTGCGTCCTGTAAAACGAAGGACATTCCGGAAGGAGGCATTGCTCCTGCTCACTCTGCTCAGTGTCGGAGCGAATGTTTACTTTAAATACGCGCCGGAGCAGGATAATTACGCGGCGAAATTTGTAACCAGGGAGACGGCGGATAACTATGCGGAATTTCCGGAAGCGGCTGCTGTTTGGAAAGTTTCTGATACGGAAGAATTTTATCGGTATTCTGGCAGTGATCTGGACCGGAACAGCACGATACTGAACGGACTTTCAGACACGCAGTTTTACTGGAGTCTTTCCAACGGCAGGAAGGATGTGTTCTGGAGACAGCTGGAGATTGCGGAGAGAAGAACGCTGTACAATTACAGGGGACTTGATTCGCGGGCCGCGCTGAATGTGCTTGCCGGTGTGCGGTATTTTGTCAAGAAGAAGGATGAAGGAGCCGGATTTGTCCCTTACGGTTTTATCCAGACAGGAGATTCGGATGGTCAGTACGAGGTGTACAAAAATGAGAATGCGCTGCCTCTTGGATACACATATTCTCATGTACTTTCGCGGGAAGATTTTGACGGGATGAACAGTGTGGACAGACAAAACGCGCTGCTTGAGGGTGTGCTGCTTCCCCGGCTGCCGGAAGGATTTGACTATGTAAAACCGGAACCGGACAGCATAAAGGCTGCGTGGAATGCCATCTGCGTGGACGATGCGGTTACAATGGAAGGAAATTCGTTTGTGACGACAGAGCCAAAGGGGACGATCGTAATTGAATTTGAAGGTCTGGAAGACTGCGAGACTTATCTGAGAATTGAGGGTCTGGAATATCGTGGGACTACAGAATATAAGCTGTACAATGAGGATCCGGCGATCGATCCCCGGAACCGGTTCACGCCGGAAATGTGGGAAAAACTTCCGCAAAAGAAACAAAAAGAGCTGAAAAGAGAAGCGTTTTTTCAGAATGAAGTAACGGAACATAGAATCTCAGTGACATCAGACGGCTGTACAAAACAGATTTTCTATAAAACGCCGCACAATACCGGGTACAGCGGGGGACATAATTATCTCGTCAATCTGGGATACAGCAGGAAGGGCAGGACTTATGCCAGAATCCGTTTTCCTGCGGTAGGGCGCTACAGTTTTGACAAGCTTGAGATCATTTGCCAGCCGATGGAGGGATTTTCCAGGAAAACAGATGCTTTGCGGCAGGAGGTTCTGAAGGACGTCGATCTGCACAATGATAATATCGCGTTCGTGACCAGCGAGGTCACCGGGGAGATCAAAGTAAGCGCTCCCAAAATCCTGTGTCTGTCCATCCCGTATTCTTCAGGGTGGACCGCGTATGTGGATGGAGAAGAGCAGGAAATCCTTCCGGCCAATATCATGTTTATGGCGCTTGCGCTGGAAGCGGGGGAGCACAGTATACGGCTGGAATACCGGACACCGGGAATGAAAGAGGGAGCGATGCTGACTGTACTGGGGCTATTATGTTTTGCAATTCTCTGCGTCAGCAGTTACTGCCCACGGAGTGAACAGTAACTTTTTACGAAGTATCTGGTACTCATCTTGCTAATTTTGATACTCTGTGATAAAGTAAGTTATATAAAAAAGAACAAAGCAGGTGATGATATATAGATATTTGGAAATTTGAATGGGATGAGGAGAAAAACCGCATTAATAAAGCGAAACATG
>CANQAR010000103.1 GCA_947588845.1 uncultured Lachnospiraceae bacterium | reverse complement strand
CCAGTGCCGGGACGGTAAGGAAGTACCGGTCCGGCAGGAGGATGGAATCCCCCAGGACAGAGGCAGCGCGGTAAGCGGCCTGGACCATCTGCACCACATGGGAAGCAGAGGAAACGGATGCTTCTTTCCAGCCGGAGGCGGCCTGCAGCCCGTCATGGAGACGGATGGAAAGGGGGATGCAGACCCATCTGCGGATACTCCCCGCCAGGATTCCCAGACCGCCGAACATATGTCCGAATATATAAGCCGGCTTTGCGGAATTTTCAGATTCCTGGAACAGTCTCTTTACCGAGGGAATGAGGCGCCCCTCTTTGGACTGTTTGACCCCGTCGCCTGTAAGGACATAAAAAGAAGCAGAATTCAAAGCGGTAGAAAATATTTTCAATAAAATTTATCATAATTGTATGGAAAACCACCGGAAAGTATGGTAAACTCATACACAGCATAACTCTTTCCGTGGTTTATGCCTTTCTTGTTGTGGTGACTAAAGAATACCATAAAATCATGCGGAAGGGTTATTCTTTTTTATTCTTTTTTATTCTTTTTTATTCTTTTATTGAAAACTTTCAACTCTCAAGTAAGTATATATTGTTGATAAAAGCCTCAAAGTACAATCCGAAACTGGAACTTTACCATTATCAGACAGGATGGTTTCCTGCTCTACAATGACTTCTATTTCACCTGAATCAATCATTTTCCTTGTTTTGGAATCCTTGAGATAAATTACAAGTGTTCTTGTTCCCGCTTTGTTCCCCGTGATTGCTATATCATGACTGTTTCCATTCCAGTCTCCTGTCCAAGCGGATGAAAACAAAGGACTTCCGTTTTTCTCATTTACTCCCGATGTAAGAATGACTGACCCACCTTCGGCAGTCATATCCATATTTACATTTAAAGCAGAACTGCTTATCGTGTAATTTCCAGTAATTCCATCGTTTCCGTTCCCATCTCCATTCCCGCTGTTTTCTTTGTTAATATTAATCGTGTAGCTCGCATAATGGGTAACTGTATGTGTATATTTTCTTCCCGCAATAGTATAACTTTTTAAACAATAATATTCACAGTCAACAACCAAAACCAGCGGGGAATATGCCAATGCTTTTACTGTACAGCTGGATCCTCCTGTCGTCCTAAGAGATAATTCGGAGCTGTTGCTGTTCCATAATCCGCTGACAAATATTTCGTCCGACTCAATATCAAGATGCAACGTCTTTTGCTGATTTACATTCAGTGTGATCGAGGTGCTGGACGTAGCAACTGCACCCATCGGCTCTTCAAGCTCTATTTGCTCCGCTTCTTCCTTATTTCCTGTATTTGCCTCACTCGGTTCTGCTCTTGTTTCACATGGATCTATTTCCCCATTTTCACTTAGCCCCGTCACGAAAGCAATCTCTTCAACTATAATGTCTGCATTAGATTCTGAATCCGTGAACAATTTTTCTTTTACTGTATTCTCTCTAATGACCAGTTTCCCGGTTTTTATCATGATCGTACGCTTCCCTGCGCAGTTTGCGCTACCAGTAATAATAAGATTTTTCAGAGATTCCGTTTTGTGCCAGCCACTGCTTCCGGGTCTGTCCGGCCGGCCGTGCCTGGCACTGGCTGATGACCGATTTCCAGCTGGCTGCGCGGATTTCATGGGTTGTTTCGTCCATAATAACATCGCTCCTTTAGAAAACTAACAGTTTTTTGAGTTTTCTAAAATATCTCACAAAACCTGCCAGTTTGGAAGGCGAGTGATTTGACGTTTACTTATTTACTTTCGCCGTCTTTATAAGACTGAGGGTAACCGTGCTCATGTTCGTCTACGATATCATGGAACAGAAAATTTTTCCTTTCTAATTTTCCCAGTTTACTGTCTCTAACATGAAAAAGACTGCCTAAGAAGGAGCAGATCTCCTCCCGGATGATAGATTCTTTTTCCGGACGCTTCTCTTTGTGCTCCTCTGCAGGCAGATCTTTATAAAAATGTTCAGGAAGAACAACCGATTGCAAAACACCACCCTCTCTCTGAGGGAAGCAGCATATCACCTCCTTCTGTCCTTTCCTTCAAGTTGATTGATATCCAAGAGCTTCACTATCCCAAGCGCTCCATCTGTGCGTCACAGTCCGGGCATATCCGTTCTCTCTTGTGAATATCATAACAGAAAACTATCGCTCTTCTCTCCCGTTTATTTTAAATAATTAATCGGTTTTACCTGGACAAGAAAACCATTGTCATCCAACTCCTCAAAAGTATGAATACCTAATTGTTTTGCCCAATTTTTTGTTTGATCACTATTATCAAGTATGTACGCTGTACCTTCATAAATAGAAAAATCATAGCATATGAGCATATATATGAAAATTTGAAATTGTATTTTTAACAGTTTCTTTTTACTACGCACTTCAGCATCGCTAAAATCAAAATGACACAAATAATCAGCATTTCCCGCTTGATATCCTTTAATTGGATTATTATCGGCTACTGCTTTCCCTATACCAAAAAGTTTTTTGAATAAACCGCCATAAACATTCTTTCCGTCTGCAAAAGTAATTCGCTTGTAGTCCCTGTTTTCAAACGTCTGTAATGCTAACGTTCCCCTGTACTGCTTTCCATATCCTTCTGTCAGTAGTTCATTCCCCTGTTCAATAAATTTAAAGTGCCTTCCTATACAGTTTTCGCTTGTTATAATATATGGCATTTTTCTTCCCTCCATTATTTTCATTTGTTGCTTTTTTGTTCCTTATTCGTAAATCCATATACTCGAATCACTCTCCATTGCTTTTATAAATAATTATGGTACATGAACGATAATTTTTCCGTGCTTTCTTCCTCTTTTATTTCCTTGGCTCCATCCATAAAGACAGTATAACATGTAATAGATAAGTATTTTGTACTCATTTGACCTCTTAAACCAATTTTCTATTATCTCTTATAAAGATAAAACCTCCATTTAATACAAAACCATTGCTGAAAGGTACTCCCCAAAAGGTGATCTCAATGTAATGTTCTAGGCACGTATCAAAACTATAATCACTATTACGAATCGGCCTATTCATCACATATTTTTTACCATCTAAATCAATAACAGGATTATCAATATGTATCCAGAAATTACCATCTTTTTCCCACAGTTTAAATACAAGCCTTACTGAATTGTTTCCTTCAGAATAAATTATTGCATAAATTTCCCCAGCAGATCCTTCGCTCCGTTTTACACTTCCAAACATGCCGAGTGGCATGCCCTCCTTACGTCGTTCCTGCCTTACGGCACAAACAATACATGAATCCAGCCAGTTTATAGTTCCTTTCATATCCTTCCTGTGTTATACTGTTTGTGAGAACAACAGTATACTACAGAGCACGGCGTGGTGAGTGGCGAAAGACCATCTTATCCCGAACACTTATTTGTGCCGTCATCCTTTTTAAGCACAGACAATTGAGACTTCGAGTCCGTACACTTATCATTTAAGATGGCAGAACTGTTTTGGTTCTGAGATAAGTCTTTTCGCTTGGGTGACAGTCAATGCTGCTGTTCTCCTTTTATGCTCTCATCCCTTTGCGAAAGGAGAAACTATGGATACACAGCAGTTTGAAGTAATCCGCCCAAAATGTGCCGGTCTGGACGTACATAAAAAATCTGTTGTCGCAGCTGTCTGCACTTCTGACCCTGTTACCCTGACGGCCTCTTACAAGACAAGAGTCTTCAATACCACCAACTCAGATATCGCCGCCCTGCGCGACTGGCTCCCCGCACAGGACTGCCGCGATGTCTGCATGGAATCCACAGGAAAATACTGGATTCCGATTTTTAATATCCTTGAACCGCATATGCATGTCATCCTCACACACCCCAAGTATGTGAAAGCCATCAAAGGCAAAAAGACCGACAAGCGTGATGCGAAATGGATTGCCAACCTGTTCCGCTTTGATATCGTGAAAGCATCTTTTATCCCGCCTGCGGATATCCGGGCATTGCGCGAACTTTCACGTTACCGCCTGAAACTTTCTTATATGCGTACCGCAGAGAAGAACCGTTACCAGAACAGCATGACCATTTCCCGTATCCGCATTGACTGCGTCCTGACAGACCCTTTCGGGCTTTCCGCTACCCGCATCATGGATTACCTGCTTTCTGACGAACCCTTTGACGAAGAAAAATGCCGCTCCCTGATCGACCGCCGGGTAAAAGCTTCCAAAGACGAAGTCATGGACGCTGTCCATGGATATCACATCCTGGAGGAACAAAAATTTAAAATGACCCACGCAAAAGCCCATATGGACTTCATCAACAAATCCATTGATGAGATTGAAGCGGAGCTTTTTCTCCGGAGCCGCCAGTATGATGCCCAAATCAAACGAATTGCAGCGGTTCCCGGAATCACGGAGTTATCCGCGCTGTTCATCCTTTCAGAGATTGGCGCTGATATGTCTGTCTTTGAATCTGACAGGCATCTGTGTTCCTGGGCTGGACTTACTCCTGCGAATAACGAGAGCGCCAGCAGGAAAAAATCCACCAGGTGTTCCAGGGCAGGGCAATATCTCAAGCCTCTGCTCATCCAATGTGCCCTTGCCGCTGTAAAAAGCAGGAAAGAGCCTTATTTTTCAATCAAGTACCAGCGTCTCGCAAAACGCCGCGGCAAGAAAAAAGCGATCATTGCCATTGCAAGGATGATGCTTACCAGCATTTATCATATGCTGTCAGATAACGAGGATTTCCATCCGGATGACTACGAAGCCACAGTCCATCCGCCAAAGCAGAAACCTGTTGTTCTTACTCTTGACAACACCCTTCAGTTCCTGAGAGAGCAGGGAGCTGACCCGGAAACTTTAAAACTCATACAGCAGCAATGTGCTGCACAAGCTGGATAAACATTTAAAAAAAGATGTTTTCCATCCAAGGGACAAGTGCGCTCAAAATTCAGGTTATGGATTCACACTTTTCAACCCCCATTTATAATCTTTGCCATCGATGAAAATATCAAATGTTCCTCTATAAGAAGGACGAACAAACAATATATATATGATAAATGCCACAAGAAGTAATGCTCCAATACTGATTACCTTTTTCATTATTTCTCTCCTTCTATTTTGTATACAGGCTAAACTAATGCAAGGATAATTTCAGATGAACAAAACTGTTCTTGTTATAGTAGCAGCTTTGGGTGACTTCCTTATTTTCACCCGCCATAACTTTGTAAGTCATTCGCTCTATGCTGTATTGCCCTTGGATATATCACGAAGGAAAATCATCCCAATCATTTCATCATTCTAGATTAGCAGACTCAGAGTATTACAAGTCATAGTCAGCAGATAGACAATATAAGGTTCATCATTTTTCCGAAACTGGCCTTCACGCTACTTACAGGAAAATATTAAAACTTTGATGATTTCATGGATATTCGCTCCGTCACATACCTGCGAATATAAGTATACATCCTCTCTATGCCAAACAGTCTTGAATCCTCCCTCTTCACTTTTATACTTTGTCACGATATAATTCTCAAAATTTCCTGCAGTATGTTATCTGTACAAGCCGTGTATAATTTATGCTTTTTATCAGAAGTCCACTCACAGAGGAATTGTTCCTTTTCACTGTGCCCTCTCTCAATTGTAAAATATCTTCTATCCTCATAATGCTGTCCATGAATTATATAAATATTCTTACAGAGTGGTTCTCTTTCCGGTCTTGGAAGAGAAATCTCAACGCAATACTTATCGTCATTGAGTTTGATTCCCCTAATCTTATAATCAGATATTTTATAAGGGCAATGATAATTTATGTCTTCGGAATTTAACCTGTTGAAAAGATCAACAAAAAATTCTCCCTTTTCCTTCAAAAGACCATAAAGAATCGACACGCCATTTTCTCCAAGAATCAATTCCGGCAGCAGATCATGCTCAATATAATATCGGTTACTCGTATCATATACTATGTTTTTCTCTTTTTCTTTCTTTAAAAATCTGTTAAACAACATTTTGAATCTCCTTGCCTCAACTTTATCTCTTTTTCACTACCTACCTATATCGCAAAAATTGCAAAACCAAACAACCTAAATCCTTAACAGTACTTTATTTGCCTATTCCCTAAATCAATGCTTAATGATGTCGGGGCAAAACTCCCTGCGTTCCTTGAAAATTTAATATTTTACAGTAAGCGCATGCTTTCTGCTGCATAAAGGATTATAATGGAACCAGTTTATGAAAGGTGGTATCCAGCATGTCATTTAAAACAAACCGCTGCCAGCATCTCTCTGGAGGACAGCTTTCTGAACCTCACCGCACGGGAAAAAAAGGCCCTGAAAAACTCATGGGTGCAGGTCCTTGCCGACGAGATATTTCCCGTGATCGATGAAAAAAGATACCGGAAGGGCTAGCCCATTATTACGCGGATCCGAATGATTACAGCCATATCTTTTACCGCCAGAGGAAGACGACATGCAGGAGATCATCCGGATGCTCCTTAAGGACAGTGACAGCCTGGTTTCCATCTGCGGGACGGACTATGAGGGGGGGTACGGAATACCAGCTTTTCGTCAGGTGTCTTTCGGATCAGAGTGTCATAGAAAACGGGGAAAGGCGTCTGAGGACCAGAGCGGACAGCACCATGAACTCTTCTGCCCTGCAGAACCCATCCGACCCGAAGATGCCGTATACCGGAACAAAGCGGGGATGGGATGCGGCTGATAACATGTGCGGCCGGTTATGGACCGGTCAACCAGAGCTTCACAAAAAGTACAAGACAAATCCGTGCATCCTTTGACCGCAGCCATTGTGTAAACTGCCTGCACAAGGACAGTGCCATCCGAAGATCCACAAGAAGGTGGCCTCGCTGGTCACATTTAAAAACGCGTCAAACAGGTCGAAAAGCCAGAGGTACATGAAAAGTGAGGAATTCAGTAACTACGCGAAGCTGCGTAGCGGAGTAGAGAAGAAACTGCCATCTGGAGAAGCTCCCTCAGGGGAAACAGAGAGGGAAATTCTTTTTTGGGAAGTAAAACAGCGGCACTTAATTTCAGGAAGCTCTTCGAATACCGGAAGGGTCTGGGGAACTACGCCCAAAATCCGGTACTAGCATGAAAAACAGGGAAAAAGATCCCCGCCAAACCTGCCTGTCCAGCTATATCCGGCCGTAAAATCCATGGGAAAGTCAGGGATTACTGTAAAGTATTAAATTTTCAAGGTCCGGAGGGAAAGTCAGGCATGGATTGTCCCATGTTTTGACCCCAGTATCATGCTTAATTAACAATTGTAAAAAGGCAGAATGTTTCCAAGAAAAGCCTTTCCTATGCAAATATTCGTCCGTACTAAACTAAATAGTATTTCTATTGAAATTAATGTTACTCATGAGTAAAAAAGAAAATATGAACCACCTAATAACCAGCCAAAGGAGCTACTGAACAAGTGTTATAAAATCACTTTAGGTGAAAATATATAGTTTGACGCTTACCTTAAAATCAGTTAACTTATCTCCCTTAGTATCTTCTTATACCATTTTGATGCTTGTGCTTGAGATGGAAATTTCAAACAAAATTCTGCATAGTTTCCAACCCTGATAATCAATACTGATTCTCTCAAGTCCATCTCCTTCCACTCATTATTAATAGAAAGTTCCCATAAACATTCCGTTTCTTTTTTTATACCGTCGGCTATATAATCTCCAAGATGTGAACTCGTTTTTATATGATGATCTACGTGAAAAGCAGCCTTTAAAAAGCTAGTCGCAACTATACAAGCAACTTCATCAAGATTGTCAGTCCCTACATTCAACGCAATCACCGCTTTTCTCAGCATAGTCGGTTCTGCTTCTAACCACAATTTTTTTCCCTCAAAACATAAAGTTCCATATAATAATTCTTCTTTTTTGAAAATTATTATTTCTACGTTCTTACACTTCATATTCCATCATTTTACTCCTTTCCTTATTTACCCTTTGATATCCGTCTGATTTCCCTTCTCATTTAAACTTCCATCTTTTTTCATCTGATTAAACGCTTTCTTTGCCTCCCCGAAAACAGCCTTGGCGTCGACAGATTTTGAAGCAGAATTAAACTGCTCTTTTATCTGGCTGTCAGTCATCATATCCGGGTTTCCGCCAACTGAGAAAATGCCTGTCAAAGCTTTCAGATAAATAAGTCCGGCTACATATGTAATTCCAAAGTTTACTACACCAGCAGCAATAATGCTTGCTCCGGGAATAAAACCCACCGCCAGTTCAAAAACCAAAAGTCCGGCCAGCTGAGTTACAACATTAGTAAGAACCGCCGATGCAATTGCTTTAAGTACATCTTTTCCAAGCTTCAAATTAAGATAATTTGCAATTTTGACATACATTGACCAAATCGCCCCAACTGCGATTCCCGATGCAAGAAGTGCTCCAACCCCAGGGAATACGCCGGCAGCCATTGCTGATACACCGGCAGCTGCTGCATGATTTACAACAATGTCCGCTAGTTCTTTCGAATCAAAATTCTCCGCATAAGCTCCACTCATGTAATAATCTTTAAGCGCATAGGCAGCAGTCTTTAACATAGTGTTGTCAATCATAAAAACCTCCTCATTTTCAGGAATTTCTATTCCTTTTTATATTATATATTTTATAAACAGCATCCTCTACAGACGTACGAAACAAATTTATTATGTAACAGGTGATAATGTTATTTCATATAATTTTTTCCATATATTTCTCTGGGTTAATAAATCATCCCTTTCTTTCTGAAAATCTCCGATTATCTGTGTATTAGTTTTATTAAGCAATTCCTGATCAATATAATTATTCCAACGATACCTAATATTATTAAAAACTCCATTTTTCAGAGTTTTTTTCGCATTCCCCCGAAAATCATTATATTCCAGATCATAACCATCATCTACAATTAACGTTTCATAATCAACCAAATCCAGAAGAGTGCGTTTAGCTTGACCGAACAACCCTCTTTTTTTCACTTGATAAACTTCTACTGGGGGAATGGAGAAGGAAAGCTCCTGACCATTTAAAATTCTCAAAGCGCTGTACGCTGTAATTCGCGGATTGATTTTTTCCTGAGATATCAGCTTTGTCAGTTCATTTATAGTCGCATCAATTGCCTCTTCTGCTATCGCGGAAGCATTGGCTACAAAACCTCTGGGATTAAGCTGACTGAAACAATGCTCAAGAATCGAAAGATTTTCTGAAATTATCACCTCCCCCGAAGTTTTCAGTTTTTCTGCAAGTTCTGCTTCCAGCAAGCGTTTTATTTTGTTCTCTTTTTCCTTTTGAGCGATTGATTTGTTATTCTTCTTTTCAATCTCCTGAAAGGACTGTTCTGCACATTGATATAATAAAGCGGCTGTTTTATTTATCTCATTTAAACAATACAATAAAGCGGTTTCATCTGTTGTTTTCTGAATCGCTCTAACTTTAAAAGGGTCAAAAGCAATTTTCTTCAAATATAAATCAAATTCATCCAATACATAATCGGTGTCACTGCAGGTACAAAAAAAGTGTTTCCCGGAACAATCTGCCAGATGCGCCGCATTTCCAAAAAAATTCTCATTTCTGTTCATCATGTCCCAAGCCTGCCTGCGTATATTTATAATATCATCATCTGTGTTCAGGCAGTCCATCCTTGTTACAACAAGACAAAAATTTCCAACGCTTAATGCGAGTTCATCAAGCAGATTTCTTTCAAAAATTTTTGCTAATTGCAGCGCATTTCCACACATTACAATATAATCAGCCTGAGCAATTGCTTTTCTGCTTATTTCTTCCAGTTTCCCCCCCATCTCATCATCAAAACCCGGAGTATCAATAAATTCAATATTTCTCTTTAGAATCTCAGCAGGCATTTTAACAATTATTTCTTCACAATCAGGCAGCAATGGTAGTTCTCCTCTTATAACATTCAAAGCTTGTTCATCCGTCAAAGAAAACCATTTTCCCATACTGTAATATCCAAAATATAACTTCTTGCCATAACAAATACGTGTCACTACTTTTGTGAGCGGCATTATACCTGTCGGTAATTTATATTGATAATTAAGAAGAAGATTAATTAGCGAAGTTTTCCCAGATGAGAAAACACCGCAAAATCCAATTTTAAAGCAATTCTCCTGGTTTGATTGATGTCGTCCAATCCTATTTTTTAATGCCTCACATTTTGTGAATAAATTTCTATCAATGTGTTCTTTTATAAAACCGTATTGTTGAATTAAAGAAACAGACAAAAGGAATCTTTCCTTCTCATTTAAACTAATATTCATCCTGTTGCTCCCTGCCCGGCACACATATGCTGCTCTATTCTACCTGATATTTCTCGCATACCGCAGTCAATTCATCCTGATATTTTTTAAGCTGCTGCATGTATTCCTCTTTAACACGCTTTTGTTCCTGCTTTTTGTGATCGGTATTTTTCTTCAAAAATAATGCTTCTGTAAAAATAAAAAGCATAATACCGCCAACGATTATCCTGATCCAGTTCCACTGAAGGAATGCGAGTATTCCTGCGCCAAGAGTTCCCAGCGCAACGCCTGCTACAGTCCCCATCCACAAAGAAGTTTCTCCATCTGCTTCCACCTTATTAAACTGAAATTTTTTTATAACATGTTGAAGTTCTTCGGAAAAATCCGGCTTATTTTCCTGTTCCAGAATAATCCCTTCAGAATATGCCACGCTACTCCATCTGTGAACCCTAGCTTCATACCAGCGGTTAAACGCTGTAACTGCATCTCCCTGACTTTGAAGAAGTTCATATTCTTCTGCAAAATCACTATAAAGATTTTTCCATTGATCTATGAGAACTTTCTGATACATATAATTCCCCTTTCTTCCGACAGTCTTCTCTGCGCAGGTTTCAATTGTATTTGTTATCTCACAGACTTATTTTTTTCATTCTGTAAGAGTGACTTTTTCGCTTGTCCTTGCACGAATTATATCACTCTTACAGTTTTTTCTCCCTTTGCTTACCACAATCAAATTTACAGAGAGAAGACATTCTGCTCCGTTTCAATATTTCAATACTATACCGCCAGCTTCAAAATCTCACTTTCCGTCAATGGTGCATTATTCAACATCTGATTCATTTCGCTGATACTCTTTTGCAGAAGCTCTTTGATTTTTCCGGTACGTTCTGTTTCCGTCTCAAGGTTCTCACTCTGATTTTTGAGTTTTGAAATTGTATCATCCAGACTGGTTTCATAATCTCCTACCTGGCTGCGAATACTGTCTGTCATGGTAACTCCGGCACGGGTCACTGCCGCAAGCTGATTTTCAAGTTCCATAATATAACGGTCCTGCTCTGTTTCCAAAACCCCAACGGTTTCTTCCCTCATCCCAATTAAAATATCAGCCGCACGGGAATTTTTTTGCAGTTTCATTCCTTTTACCATATTAGCAATGCGGTATACAATCATGCCAATGCCGATCGGCCATGCTACTACATACCAAGCTATATACTCCATAACATTTTTAACAAGAAAATCAACTATGGCTTTGCTAGTAGAAGTTTTACCATTGATACCGCCAGCAATGATTTCCGGATCCATACCTATAATCCCCATGATAATCTGAAAAAGATTCGCATCATTTTTATCTGTGCCTTTGATGTCAATTGTCCCGTGCCCTTCTGCACCCCCAAGCAGGGCCCACCGAAGATCATCAATTGAAATCGGAAGTTCCAAACCTTCCAGCTGTGCCTGCTGTATCGAAAGTTGTCTCTCCAGAGTTTTTAAATATGCATCAATGCTTCTGGATAAATCTTCACCCATCACTTTAAATTCATCTTTTACATATTTCTGAACCTCATCCGCAAAAGGTTTTGTTCTTTCTTTCACTTTAGCGTCGTTTTTCTTATCCCATGCAAGACCGATCATATCTCCAAAACCAAATTTAATGGATGTATTTTTGAAATGATTATCCCAGCCAGTATTGATTCGGTTCATAGTGCTGTTATATTCACTTTTCGCGCTGGACACAATGCCGAATACACAATTCCTGCAGCTTTCTTCAATCTGCGAAATAATCATTCCAAGCTGATCTTTTTTACCTTCAAAATCCTCTTTCTCCTCGATCAGTTTTTCAACACCTTTCCGATAATTGTCAAGTATATTGTCAATCCTGTTCACTGCACTGACATATTTACCTGCGAGCTGACTCATATAACCTCGGAAGGCTTCTTTGTCACGATCATCATCTGTAAGATACTCCCCAAGGGATTTTTCGAACTCTGGAACCCCTGTAATATCATCGCTGCATTCCATCATTCCATAAGGAGTTTTTACCTTTTTCCCAAGGCGGGCATATAAAGAATGATATGCATCCGTATAAAATACACGGCTGTTGAACAATTCTTCATCAAATCTACCGTCCTTGTCAGTAAATACATCTTTAAGCTGAAACCGAACTGCTTTCTTTAAATCCTCCTGCGCCGATTCACTAAGAGAATCAAAACGGTTGCATACAAAGAAAACATTTCTCATCTGCTTATTTGAATAATGACTGGCAATATACTCTTTATCCTCCTGAATAAATGGCATTGTTGAATTAATCAGATGTACAATTGCATTTGCACTCTCGGCAAAACGTCTGGCTGCCTGCGTATCAACAATAGAATTTTCCGTACCAGGAGAATCGACCAGCTGAACAAGTTTCCCAGCAATCCCCTCTTCTGGCTGATGGAGCACAACATAATCAACCTTTTCAAATTTTCCAGGATCCTTCTGATCCACCCGATATTTTTCGAAAAATTCTTGAACATTCATTTCAACACTTTCTGCACTGCCGCTCCGGTTGTCTCCTCCCTTCATATATACCGTAATACTCTCATCCTGTCCAAAAACAATTTTTGTGATTACTGCCGTTTCCGCTGTGATAGCAGCCCGGAGAATCTCCTTCCTCATCAATGAATTCAGCAATGTAGACTTACCAGCATTGAAACCTCCTGTAAATAACACCTGAAAAATACCTTCCTCCAGCTTATCCAGCTGTTTCTCAAGCGTTTGTTTCTCAATCGAAAGCTGCAGACCTGGAACAAATCCATAAATTTTTTCTTTCTCCGGTGCCAGAGGCCCAAGCATGTCTGCATAAATTCTCAGGCAGCTTTGCATTTTCTGCGACAGTTCTTTTGATTTTTCATAGTTATCCATTGTATTACCTCCTTTTTATCAGTCCACCAGAAAAGCTGGAAATACAGTGCTGATCTGATCGTTTAAGTATTTTTTCAACAAGGCTTTTTTACCTTGGGATTCTTTTAACTTAAGTAAACTATTCTCAATTTGTCTGACCAGATTTCTATAAGCGGTTTTTATATTCATTGATCCTGTCCGGGCAGCGTCTTCAAAATTTTCTTCGATTTTTCTCACCAACAGTTCTGTGTTTTCATAGCAGATATTTTCAATGTTATCTGCTGCCTCTTTCTGAATATCTTTTAATTTATGATTCATCTGCATTTTTCCATAAGATTTCGACAACAAAATATTTCCAATAGAAATCCAGGGATTTACAAAAAATAACGGAATGGAAAGCAGCATCATATTTCTAATTTCTTTTTGGAGTCGCTTCGTGACATTTTCCACGTCAGCACCTGCAAATATCTCTTTCCCTCTCACAACAGCACTTAGTTTATCCTCATCAATCATCAATGAATTAGTTTCCATCCTCAATGCTCTGTAAACCATCATTCTGGCCGACTCATCAATCTGAGAAATCAATATACCTGCATCCATTTCCATCTGCTTTGTCAGAGCCTGCATAATAATTTCCATTTCTTTGTTCGTCCTGGATGACATATTCTTAATGTAATAATCCCAGGAACCAGAAATATAGCCATCGATTTTCTCTGTTATTGATTCCAACTGATCCAGCGGTGCATTTTCAATTTTTTTCCTGATATTCATAGTCATTTGGCGACCATAATTTCTGATTCCTTCACATAATTGAATTTTCAGCCTGGTCAATGCATTGCCAAAGATACTTTCTGCTGCCAGCTGTCCTGCCAGTTCCAGAGTATTCTTCTGTTTCTTTAGCTGATTTGACGTTGTCTCAATTTCAGCATCACTAACTTCAGCATCATTAATCAGATATTTTATCTGATTTTCCATGGCCATAATACTGTTTCTGATAACACGTCCGTTATACCTGGGCTGATCATAACTCGCATTTAAATAATTTATCATCCCATTTAAAGCTATCTGAATATCTTCATAAATTTCTATGGAAATACCCATTCTCTTTAATGAGTCTTTCACCATTCTCCGTACAGTCTGTACTTCTTCGTCATTATTAAGAATTTCCAGCTTTGTAATAGCCAGTGCAACTTCTCTCTCATCAAAAACTGTCTTCACATATTTTTTTAACCAATCCCGCTCCATTTGATTCATTACCATTGTCGCATTGATTACCAGACAGGCAATGTCTATTTCCGCCGAAAGTTCCAACCAAATGTCATTTGAATATATTTCATCGCAAATTGCTACCCTGTACTTCTTCAAAAAATCTGCTGGAACACCAAATACCATTTTGTTCCCAATAGTGTCGCCTTCTTCCAAAAGGATTGGCGTTTCATGATAGTCTAAAATCAGGCAGGCAGATTTTCCGTTAATCATCTCAACAACTTCTTTTGGTACTTTTACTCCAGCATACTGGTTTATCATATTAAGGCGTTCCGCATGATTAAGATTAAAACTTACAAGTCCCAATGTCGGCTTATGATCTTTTTTCACAGACTCCTGTGCCCATACTGCAATATTTTTTATTTTAGAATTCTCTGTTCTCAAAGCAATATCATCGAATATTTTCAGCACGGTTTCTGCTTTTGTTATATCCATACTCTTATTCCTCCCCCCAGCACAGCAATAAGATGCTCCACTGATTTTGTAAGTTCTTGTTCACTTATACTTCCTTCTGGTAAATTTGTGTTCCTCGCTGAATAATATAATTCACTATTAGCAAATAAATCTAACGCTTCCAGCCTTTTAGGCACAGGCGGGTGCGACTGGACAAATTCACCAACTCTTCTTAAAACACTTTTTCTGCGGTATCTCTTACTGTTTCGTATATAATTATCAATATCTATCTGACCGGCATCGATAAGTCCTGACTGTATCTGAAGCAAAGCTTTTTTGGCTTCTTCAAGATCATTGCAACAAAGCAAACCTGCCCTATCAGCAGTAATTTCCGATCTTCTGCACCAGGCTGTCAAAGCTAAAGAAGCGGTTTTATATACAGCTGGTCCAATTATAGGAATCACATTGCTGAAGGAACTAGCTGTACTCACAACAGTGTGATATACAACATGTCCCATTGCAATATGTCCACATTCATGTCCAATAATAAACATTAATTCCACCGGATTCATTACACGTACCAGCATACTACCTAGCACAATGTATGGTTCCTCATCTGATCCGATTGTATATGCATTTAAAGCAATTGCACTGGATACAACAACATAAGGACGTTTTATTCCTAAAACTGCAACACAATGATCAATTATTGTATCAATTTCCGGGAATGTTTTTGCATTAACAGGCAATCCAGTAGAAATAATCTGACCGAAATTTAAATCTGTCAACATATCTACAGCTGATCCAAAAATTGTTTTGATTACAGGATTATCCAGAATATTGATGATTCCTGAATCTATTGGATGCGCATAATTTTTTTTCTTCACTGCAACTGCTGAATTTTGGGATTTTACCAGTGAATTCTGATAAAATTCATCAAATTCAGGGCAATCCAAATAAAAAATATTATCATTTTTCATATGAACTATCCATCCTCTTTTTCTTAATTCAATGTAACTAATCAACAAATAATCTGTGCTGTAATACTTTGGCTCAAAGTATAAAAAACCTTTCAGGAATAATTCATGCCTGCTGACCGTATTGTTTTTAAACTTCTCATCAATCATTGCCTGTGTCATAATATCACCCAGACAATCCCAGACATTCTCATGCATTTGCAATTCAATAGTGCCTCTCATACTCGTCAGCATTGTCCAAACTTTCGTATTTTCCCAATTAATTTTACAAATCGTAAAGTGTCTGTCGAGTGCTTCCAGAAAAATCACTGTCTTTTCATCCCCCCACTTGCAAATCACCAAGTTTTTCAAGACACTTCGAATTATAAACTATTCTATTTCTTTATTTGTCAATTATATTGCTACACTTAATCCCAGTCCAAAAATGTTTTTTCTTTAAAAACAGCTAAAATTTCTTCCATTTCATAGAATGTATATTTACGTTTTCTCATTATATAAGACATAATCTGCTCTCGTCTGCTATTGTGATTTAAAGTATAACCCAAATAATTTAAAAATTCTGTACATTCATTATAATTTAATTCAAGTGAAACCGCCAGATGCAATGCCATTTCCCGGCTAATCGCCACTTTATTGTTCCGTATCTTGCTGAACATTTGCCTGGAAATCCCTGCTGCATTATAAAATTCTGAATCAGATTTAAAACCTTTCCTATCAATCCATCCACAAAGATACGTAAAAAATGAGTCTTTTCTATTTATACTTCTTTTTTCTTCTCGTTTAGCCTTCTGATTTCCAAATTTTTGAAGAAATTCTATTCGTTGACTGATTATACGATCTATTCTCGTTCCTTCAACAAAAAATCCCTGCAATTTAAACAATATTTCCAAATCACTGTGATTAATCAGTTCTTCAAAATAAACTTCATCCTCTTGAAGATCATTAATCATAGCATATAATGCAAATGACTTGTATGTATTTAAAGGACTGTTATATTTAAATTTATCAGTATCGAGAGTATTATTTTTAATTGATATTGTATCTAAAATCCCACAGTATTCATCAAAATCTACCACATTTACCCCCATCATTTTTTCAATATGCGGAAAGGTATTACAAATCTAAGTATTTGCAATACCAATTAATTTTTTATTACTATAATTAACTTATATGCATAAATTTACCTTATCTACTACAATTTGCTGGATATTCACAGCATCCAACAATTTTCACGTTATTTCTCAAAAAATTTTTCGGTTACAGAAATCCAATATACAAATTTCTATGATGTTATCCGTAACCTTTTCAAACTCCTTCTCAATAATAATCGGCATTTTCGCTATTTTATTTCATCTTTTATTTTAAAGGTATTCTTTATTAAAAAGAAAAACTGTTTTTTATCCTTCTGAACTTCTTCGGCAAGGAGCACAGCCCCCCCTTAAATCTTCTTTTTCATATTCTTACTGACCCTAGACACTTTACATTTCATCAGATTTGCCCGTAAACATGTGTTTTCCTGTATGATAAAACTTCGTTGAACATTCTTTACTACATATTCAGAACGATAACAAATATGGATGACAAAGTACAGTTATTTTACCATCGATGAAATCTTCTCACTTAAGTATACTCTGCCTACTTTCAAATTGCAAGAAAAATTGGATTGCAACAGCGGTGAAGAATAAAATCGGTTACTGTTCACACGTCGGCTTGAAAGGAAGGAACCGATGGGGTAGACTGAAATCA
>CANQAR010000102.1 GCA_947588845.1 uncultured Lachnospiraceae bacterium | reverse complement strand
TGTGAAGTTTTTCATTGTAAACAGTCAGGATCATATCCGTCACCTCCCCACGGTTTTTGCGCAGCACGTCTGCGAGTATGTCATGTTCGATACAGTAGTCGATCGCCAGGGCGACCGCCTGCGGAGTGTCAAAGCCTGTTTCCTGGTACTTTCTTATCTGCTGGATGAAAGCGGAATAATCTGCCAGCGTCCTGCACTTTTTCATGATCTCCCCGTTGTATCCCTCATTGATGTTCAGCACCACGGCGCGGCATTCCAGCGCGGCGTCTTCCCGCTTTCCTGTCTCGAACAAGTCGGACAGGAGCAGCTCAGTACGTTCCGGGTATTTTCCCGTGCCGTTATAGAAGACAACATAAAGCGGCAGAGGAAGGGAAACCTTTGTGGAAGAGTAGATGTTCAGGTTGTTCTGATCCACGTAACCCTGCAGCATCTGAGAAAAGTAGAACAGCCCGCGCAGGGGCATGTTCGGGCAGATACTGCTCTGATGCTCATAGAGGCTGAGCCTGCCGTCGATCAGGAAGCTGACATCGTTCTTCATTCCGAGATAGATCACATCCTCCAGTGTCATGATGGTCAGCGCGTCGGGATCCGTGTAATCCGTGCCGTTGACCGCGTTGTAGAGGGACAGAAGCTCGCTTTTCTCCCGAAAGAGGAAGCGGAAAAGATGGTCCTTGAACTTGCGGTTCAGGTGGGCGCGCCGCCATGGAAACAGCCGGTTCAGAATAGTTGTGAAGTTGTTTGCAGTCATTGAAAAGATCAATCCTCCTTATTATAACATAGAAATGTGAGAAGTTACAAGAGAAATCAGATGATAATCTGTTTGAAAATAAAATCAGACAACAAAAGATTTACTGATAAGATAGATGATAATTAATATATGATTTGATTTACAGATTATATCACACAGAAAAAGAATTGTCCAGACTTAAATATCTGAGAAATAGTTCGGAATCAGAAAGGAAGGGAACAGGCGGAACTTGCGAAATGGTGAGGCGTGAGCAGAACTGTTTCGGTCTGTTTGAGGAAAAGGCTGTCATGAATTATGATGACCTTTTTTGAAAAGAAAGTTTATAATGGAAATGATTGAGGCGTAGCAAATTATTTGAATCAATGGACAATGCCAAATTGAAGAGGTCATACAGGCATTGGAACAGAATCCAAACTCTTTTGGGAGCCGGCAGCATGGGAATTGCCATTGTCTGCCGCATTACCGCGGGGAAAAAGATTTTGTTAGGTGATATCAGCGAAAAGGCGTTGGATCACAAAGCAGCGGTCTGGAAAGAGAGATCAGTTCAATCTTCGCCTTATTCAGAACATCTCCTATAATATCCAGACTCCCGAAGCCTCCGACTACGATGACAGGGCAGTTTTCTGCGTGGATGATGTCAGTCAGCTTTTTACATTGAGGAATGAGGGCGTTATCACACAGACGCATCATGTCGTCAAAGTAATCGTCGTGAAGGGAGACACCGCCTTTTGCCAGTTCCTCATAGATATTATAGGCTTTTTCCGTTATACTGCCGTCAGGATTTGCAGTCCCTTCCCAGGTGGCTGAGCGGATGAAGCGGTTCTTTAGTTCCATATGATGCATTTTCACAGGCTCAAACAGGTGTCTCATGGTAAAGCTCTCCTTTACAAATCAGATGAGCAGATGAAAGGGAAATAGACAGCTTCAAACAGAGGCAGGCAAGAACTATCCGGATCATGTCTGCCTCCAAAATTTTGTCGGAAAAAGAAAACTGTCCGTAGCGAATCACAGGAACAGGTCGTCCGGATCTGAATCATCCGCATCCAGGCCATATTCTTTCAGAAGGGTTTCCTGAAATGCATTATCCTTCAGGGATCGTTTCAGGTCGTCCATGCGGTCATCCTCCAGAAGACGATTGTTTAAATCATTTATTTTCCTGCGTTCTTTTCCGCGTCCTTCCCTGAGCCCCTCTGCGCGTCCTTCCTCTCTGAGTGTCTGGTTGTGCAGTTTTTCATTGTAAACGGTCAGGATCATATCCGTCACCTCCCCACGGTTTTTGCGCAGCACGTCTGCGAGTATGTCATGTTCGATACAGTAGTTGATCGCCAGGGCGACCGCCTGCGGAGTGTCAAAGCCTGCTTCCTGATAATCCCTTATCTGCTGGATGAAAGCGGAATAATCTGCCAGCGTCCTGCACTTTTTCATGATCTCCCCATTGTATCCTTCATTGATGTTCAGCACTACGGCGCGGCATTCCAGTGCGGCGTCTTCCCGCTTTCCTTTCTCAAACAGGTCGGACAGGAGCAGCTCAGTACGTTCCGGGTATTTTCCCGTGCCGTTATAGAAGACAACATAAAGCGGCAGAGGAAGGGAAACCTTTGTGGAAGAGTAGATGTTCAGGTTGTTCTGATCCACGTAACCCTGCAGCAGCTGAGAAAAGTAGAACAGCCCGCGCAGGGGCATATTCGGGCAGATGCTGCTCTGGTGTTCGTAAAGGCTGAGTCTGCCGTCGATCAGGAAGCTGACGTCGTTCTTCATCCCGAGATAGATCACATCCTCCAGTGTCATGATGGTCAGCGCTTCCGGATCCGTGTAATCCGTGCCATTGACCGCGTTGTAGAGGGACAGAAGCTCTCTTTTCTCCCGAAAGAGGAAGCGGAAAAGATGGTCCTTGAACTTGCGGTTCAGATGGGAGCGCCGCCATGGAAACAGCCGGTTCAGAACAGTTGTGAAGTTGTTTGCAGTCATTAAAAGATCAATCCTCCTTATTATAACATAGAAATGTGAGAAGTTACAAGAGAAAACAGATAAAAATCTGCTTGAAAATAAAATCAGATAATAAAAGATTTACTGATAAGATAGATGATAATTAATATATGATTTGATTTACAGATTATATCATACAGAAAAAGAATTGTCCAGACTTAAATGTCTAAGAAATGGTTTAGAAGCAGAAAGGAAGGGGACAGGGTGGAACTTGTTTTTTGATGTGATTGTGATATATTAAAGCGGGGTCATGAAGGATGGCGCTTATACCATTGCAAACAGTAAGGAAACTTTCGGGTTTCCCGGTCGGCCGCGGCGGAGATTTTGACCGGCGGTGTGAGAATGTGATCCGCCGCCTCTTAGGTCAGATCACAGAAGAAAAAACACAGAACAGAAAGGAGTTCTTGTCATATGAAAATTTATGTGGATTGCAATGCCGGACATGACGGCGACGGCACGAAAGAGAATCCGTTTCGCCGGATCCGGGAAGCGGCGAAGATTGCCCGGGCCGGGGACGAGGTGCTGGTGGCGCCGGGCGTGTACCGGGAGTATGTGGATCCGGCAAATGCCGGGAGAGAGGATGCGCGCATCGTGTACAGGAGCACGGAACCTCTGGGTGCGGTGATCACCGGGGCGGAAGAACTGACCGGCTGGGAGCCTTACAGGGGGACGGTCTGGACCGCCAGTGTGGACAATTCGATTTTCGGAAAATACAATCCGTATACGACCTACGTGTATGGGGACTGGTACTTTGCCGGCCGTACGAAGCATACAGGGGCGGTCTATCTGAACGATAAGATGCTCTATGAGGCGGGCAGTCTTGAGGAATGCCTTGCGGGAGAGATAAATGAGTGCTCCTGGGAGCCGGAGGCGTCCCGATTGAAATGGTATGCTGAGCAGCAGGACGGGCGGACCGTGTTTTTTGCGAACTTTCAGGGGGCAGATCCCAACCGGGAGAACGTGGAGATCAACGTGCGCCGGGAATGCTTCATGCCCTCCAGGACAGGCGTCGGCTATATCACGGTCAGAGGATTTGTCGTCACAAAGGCGGCCACCACATGGGCGCCGCCCGCGGCTTTTCAGGACTGCATGATCGGCCCGCACTGGTCGAAGGGCTGGATCATTGAGGACTGTGAGATTTCCAACAGCAAGTGCGCAGGCATCGGGCTGGGGAAGTATCTGGATCCGGATAACGAGCATTATTTCACGTACAAACATGTCAAAAGTCCGACGCAGATGGAGCGGGACGCGGTCTGCCGCGGCCAGTATCATGGCTGGGTGAAGGAGAAGGTGGGCAGCCATATCATCCGCCGCAACAACATCCACCACTGTGAGCAGGGCGGCATTATCGGCAGGATGGGCGGCGTCTTCTCGGTGATCGAGGACAACCACATCCATCACATCAATAATATGATGGAGCTGGGCGGCGCGGAGATTGCGGGAATCAAGATGCATGCGGCCATCGATGTGATCATGCGCAGGAATCATATCCACCACTGTACCATGGGGATCTGGACAGACTGGGAAGCGCAGGGTACACGCATCACACAGAATCTGCTGCATGACAATCAGCGGCCCGCTTTTGCGAAACAGCTCAGCGGCGGCATGATGAGTCAGGATATTTTTGTGGAGGTGGGGCATGGGCCCACGCTGATCGATCACAACATCCTGCTGTCGGACGTATCGCTGCGCATGGCGACGCAGGGAGTGGCGATGGTGCATAACCTGATCTGCGGCGCGTTCACCTGCGTGGGAGACGGAACAGGCCCCCGGTATACGCCTTACCATATCCCGCACAGGACCGAGGTCATGGGATTCATGACGATTCTTCACGGAGACGACCGTTTCTACAATAATATTTTTGTGCAGAAGTGGCCGAAGGACGCGATCGAAGTCAAAAGCGACAGCCGGGATGAAACCTTTACGGAAAACCGGGAAGTCGGCACGCATGTGATGAACGATTATCTCACTTATGAAGAATGGATTTCTCATTTTGATATGGAGAGCGATACGCCGGATATGGCAGGTCTGGAACCCTGGCACGCGCATTCCCTTCCGGTCTGGGCGGACGGGAACGTTTATCTGGCCGGAGCGCAGGGCTGGAATAAGGAAAAACACAGCCTGACGGATTCCGAAAATCCGGTGCAGGTTGAGCTGAAAGAAGAGAATGGTCATCTTATTTTGAAGACCAATCTCTATGAACGAATCCAGCATTTTGAATCCAGGCTCATCTCTTCAGATACGCTTGGGAAAGCCTTTGAACCGGAAGAGCGCTATGAAAATCCGGATGGGACAGACATCCTGTTTGATACGGATTATCTGGGGAAACATCGCGGAACCCGGATTCTGCCGGGCCCGTTTGCGGAGGCAGTGAAGGAACAGATTTCCCTGCCCGGCAGTCTGCCGGAAAATTAACTGCAGAACGCCGACGGGTGGGATCTGCGGTTTACAACAATCTTTTTGCTTTTCAGAAAATAAAATTTCATTTCTGCGTCAGAGTGTACCGCCATCTGGAGGCTGATCTCCCACATGCGGCTGTTCAGACGGTGGTACATGATCTGCATTTTCCACGGAATTCCAAGTAAATATTCCCGTTCCCTGGCGGTCAGGCAGGCCATCATCCGCGCGAGGCGGATCTCCCGGTCCCTGCGGATTGTACCGAACGGGCAGGAGACATAGGAAAATTCCTCGCCGTCCGCGCCGAGATATTCCGACAAGAGAGCGGCGAGCTGCGCCGGTTTCGCGTCCTTGAGAAAGACCGTTTCCATGTTTTCCTCCGGGACGGGAAGAGATTCCAGCAGAGTTCCGCTCTCCGTCATACAGCGGTAGACCGTCTGTTCCACCCGCTCCCTGGGCGTGGGGAAATCCAGCCGCTGCATGATCTGGTCCGTCGTATAGCCGCTGCTGACCAGATGACGGATCGCCCTGCCGCTTGCCACATCGTGTACAAAGTCAGAGAGAGCTTCCTCAAAATACTTCTGCTTTTCTTTTTTCTCCATGACAAAAACCTTTCATGCTGCAGAACTTCGTTGTTAATTTTATTATACAAGGCAGCGGAGGGGTTTTCAATTGAAATTTTCAGTTCGCAGGGAAACTATAAAGGAAAAGTAATAGGATTGAGTTACATTATCTGCATATAATAAGCAATAATGCAATATACAAATTTCAAAATATTATATTGACAAAATAAAATCTATATCTTACTATAAAGAAACAAGATTTTATATGTTTCTTCGATGCCTGCTTGAGGGCAATTAAATAGATGGTCATTTTTTTGGAAAAATGAGAAAAAAGTTTAAAAAAAGTGACCAATATGTGACAGGGAACATGTATAATAGAAAAAAATGATAGAAAAAACTGCCTGCTGAAATACAGGATCGGTGTGCGGAGAAGGAGGAGAAAAATTATGGAAAGAGATAAAGGCGGATAATCATAACTGAATGGGGACTGCAAAGTATCTGGGGGGAAACAAGACAGTACAGAGAACAAGAAAGGCAGAAAGGTGTTGATTATGAAGAAAAATAATCGTTGGAGAAGAATCATCGCCATGACGCTGGCAGTATGCATGATGCTGACCTCAAACGGAATTATTTCACTCGCCGACAGCTTTTTTGGCGCTGTGACGGATAAGGGAGACCAGCAGGGCGATAACCTTTCGGGGGGGGTAATCCAGAATTAAGGAAAGTTACCTTCACCATGGATGAGGGCGCGCAGGTAAGCGTAGACGGAGAAAATATTGCAGACAATGGAACGGCAATGGCCCAGGATGGCAAAATTGTCTTTTCGGCGTGGGCAAAAGACGGCTATGAGATTACCAGCGTGCTGGTGGACGGCGAGAAGGACGCCCGCCACAATGGAGACAGCACAACGGAATATATCATAGAGGGCATCAAGACCGACGAGACAGTGGTCAGCGTGAGCACGCAGGCGCTGGAAACAGAAACGCCGGAGACAGAAGCGCCGGGTATGGAGGACATCCCCGCAGAGGGAAAGATTGTCACGTTCCAGGTCGCTGAAGGGGCGGCCGTGACCGTGGATGGGGAGAATATTCCGGACGGCGGAACGGCAATGGCAAAAGACGGAACCATTGTCTTTTTTGCGTTTCCAAAAGAAGGCTATGAGATCACCAGCGTCATCTTTGACGGCGACCACGAAACGCGGAAGACAAGCGATGAGAGCGGAAACGAGTACATCATCGAGGGAATCCAGACGGATGAGACCGTGGTCAGCGTAAGCGCGCAGCCGGTGGACGACGGAATCAGAAGGAACGTCGTCACATTTGAAGTTGCCAAAGGCGCGGTTGTGACCGTGGACGGCGAGAATGTCGCGGACGGCGAAACGGCGATGGCGAAGGACGGAACCATCATCTTTACAGCAGTGCCGGAAGATGGGTACGAGATCACCAGCGTTATCTTCGACGGCGACCACGAGACGCGGAAGACGGACAATGAAAGCGGGAACGAGTATATTCTTGAGGGGATTCAGACGGATGAGACCGTGATCAACGTGAGTGCGCAGGGGCCGGAGGATGAGGAAACCGAGACCGAGACTGAGCCGGGAGCGGCAAAGAATGAGGTCAGCTTCAATGTAGAAGAAGGGCTCACCGTGACGTTAAATGGCGAAGATGTCACAAACAAGACGGTGGAAACGGGAAAGAAAAAGATCATATTCGAGGTAGAGCCTGAGGAAGGATATGAAATCGGGGAGGTTGTTGCTGAGGCGGACGGCGAAGAAGCCGAAGTAACAGAGACCGGAAATGGCGAATACACCATTAAGGGACTTGCGGCGACCAGAGAGACTCTGGTCAAGGTTGCGTCGGCGCCGTCGGATATTGCACCGATCAGTATAAAAGGTCCGACGGAGGTTGAAGTTGGAGATACGATTACGCTGACGAGTGATGTGCGTAATGGAAGCAATCATAAGTGGACCAGCAGTGATGATGCGAAGGCAACGGTGGAAGGGAAATCTTACTGGTTTGGTACAACTATTTATATCGGAGAGGTCACCGGCATAGAGCCTGGTACTGTGACGATTACGCATACATATACGACAGGTAATGAACAGAATCAGCAAACTCATACCGAAACTTATGAAGTAACCGTAGTGGCAGCTAAACCTAAAATTAGAAGCGCGACATTTTATATACGTCTTGATGGGACTGTTCCTAATGAACCAGCTGGTAATAGTACTTCTAAGTATACTTCTGGAGCAACGGTTAATAATGCTTATGATAGGAACGATTTAGTTTGGAACGGAGGAATGCGGGCAAGATATAGTGCTTCAGGTATCGGACGTTATTTGAAAGCTTGGCCGAGTGAGGAACAATTACGGGGAATTTTAAATGGAAAAACAATTACACTTGCTGATGGCACTGAAGAAACAATTACTGACTTCTCATTTGATAAATATGAGATTGTATGGTATGTATTAAAGGAACAGAGCCCTTATAATCAGTGGAATCCAGATACTCATGTAGATGGAATAATCAGAAAAAAGAGCGAAAACTATGTAACTCTTACCTATGATATGGGAAGGGCGGAATATTTTGAGGTGAGTAATACACCTGATCCGATGTCCCAGCAGTATTTAAAGGATACAAAAGTAACAGTTAGTGGTAATACCCCTGAGTGGCCAGGACATACATTTAAGGGGTGGGCTACAAAACCAGACGGACCTGTAGAATATAAACCAAATAATACATTTATTATTACAGAAAATACTATTTTATATGCAATTTGGGATGAAGTAACGACCGAAGTGACAGTGACGAAGAAATGGGTTGATGGTAATAGTTCAGATCGTCCGAGTAGTGTACAGGTGTGGCTGCTGCAGGATGGGAAAAATTATGGAGATAGAGTGACCTTGACTGCTGGCGGAAATTGGACACATACATGGGAAAACTTGCCTGAAACGGATGACTCTGGTGAGTTGAAACATGTATATAGTATAAATGAGTTGGCGGTAGAAGGCTATAAGTCAACCACAGAAGGCAATGCAGAAGCAGGATTCATAATAACGAACAAATTGACTGACATTGATAAAAAGATCAATGTGACTGGTACGAAGACATGGGTAGACGGCGGCAAAGGACATAACAATGCGGAAGAAGTGAAGCTGACGCTGAGTCAAAAGAGTGCGAAGGCTGATTCCACATCGGAGACTATGACAGACGCGACGGTAACGTGGGAAGGCAACACATACACATTCGAGAATCTGCCGAAGTATGATGCGGAGGGCTATGAGTACACGTACAGTGTGACTGAGGCTAAAGTAGACGGTTATACCACGGAGCAGACAGGTAATAACTTCACGAATACAATATCTGACATTGATGCGAAGACCAGAGTAACTGGTACGAAGACATGGGTAGATGGCGGCAAGCCGCATGACAATGAAGCAGAAGTGAAACTGACGCTGAGCCGAAAGAGTGCGAAGGCCGGATCCGAAGTGGAGTCGGTAGAAGTAACGGCGACGTGGGAAGGCGATACCTATACGTTCAGTGAGTTGCCGAAGTATGACGCGGAAGGCTATGCATACACGTACAGCGTGGCAGAAACTGCGATAGATGGTTACACTACGGAGCAGGTTGGCAATAACTTTACGAACACGATGGATGGCATTGACGCGAAGATTGTCGTAACGGGTACAAAGACGTGGGTAGATGGCGGTAAAAAGCATGATAATGCAGATGAACTGACGCTGACGTTGAGCCGTAAGAGTGCGAAAGCTGGCTCCACAGCAGAGACGGTGACAGACGCGATAGCAACGTGGATCGACAACACCTACACATTCGCAAATTTGCCGAAGTATGATGCGGAAGGTTATGAGTACACGTACAGCGTGGCGGAGGCTAAGGTAGAGGGTTACACCACGAAACAGGTTGGCAATGACTTTACGAACACAGTCAGTACTATCAATGATGAAATTAGTGTAACAGGCACAAAGACGTGGGTAGACGGTGGTAAGGAACATGACAATGCGACGGAGCTGACACTGACGCTGAGTCGTACGAGTGCGAAGGCTGGCTCCACAGCAGAGACAGTGACAGATGCGACGGCAACGTGGGTCGATAACATCTACACATTTGCGAATCTGCCGAAGTATGATGCGGAAGGTTATGAGTACACATACAGTGTGGCAGAGGCAGCGGTAGAAGGCTACACCACAGAGAAGGTCGGTAATAACTTCACGAATACGATGTCTAACATCGGGGAGAAGATCAGCGTAAGCGGTACAAAGACGTGGGTAGACGGCGGCAAGTCACATAACAACGCAGAGGAACTGACGCTGACGTTGAGTCGTACGAGTGCGAAAGCCGGATCCAAGGCGGAGATGGTAGAAGGAGTAACGGCGACATGGGACGGAAATATCTATACGTTTGCAGATGTGGCGAAGTATGACGCGGAAGGTTATGAATATACGTACAGAGTGGCAGAGGCTGAGGTAGACGGTTACACCACGGAGCAGACCGGCAATAACTTCACGAACACGATGTCTAACATCAATGAAAAGACCAGTGTGACCGGTACAAAGACGTGGGTAGACGGCGGTAAGGAGCACAACAATGCGGAAGAGCTGACGCTGACGCTGAGCCGTACGAGCGCGAACCCGAATGGCGGTTCTACACCGGAGACGGTGGAAGGAGCAACGGTTACGTGGGATGGTAATACTTACACATTCAAGGATGTGGCGAAGTATGATGCGGAAGGCTATGAATATACGTACAGCGTAACAGAGGTTGCTGTAGAAAACTACACCATGACGTCAGACGGCAATAATCTGACGAATACAAAGGATGATATCAATACTAAGATTGATATAACTGGCACAAAGACGTGGGTAGACGGAGGCCAGGAGCATGACAATGCGAAAGAGTTGACGCTGACGCTGAGCCGCACGAGTACGAAGAAAGACTCCGAAGCAGAGCCGGTAGAAGCGACGGCGACGTGGGATGGTAACACCTACAAGTTCGAGAGTCTGCCGAAATATGATGCCGAAGGTTACGAGTACACGTACAATGTGGCGGAAGCTGCGGTAATAGGTTACACTACGAAGCAGGATGTCAATAACTTCACGAACACGGTGGACACCATCAATGATAAGATCGATGTAACGGGTACGAAGACATGGGTAGACGGCGGTAAAGAGCATAATAATGCGACGGAGCTGACGTTGACTCTGAAGCGTACGAGCGCGAAGGAAGGTTCTGCTGAGGAGACAGTAGAGGCAACGGCAACGTGGGCCGGAAATACCTACACGTTCGCAGATGTGGCGAAGTATGACGCAGAAGGTTATGAGTACACGTACAGCGTGACAGAAACTGCGGTAGGCGGCTACAACACAAAGCAAGAAGGCTACGACTTTACGAACACGGCAGATACCATTAACGATAAGATTGATGTAAGCGGCACGAAGACGTGGGTGGATGGCGGCAAGCCGCATGACAATGCGAAAGAGCTGACACTTACACTGAACCGTATAAGTACAAAAGAAGGTTCTGCTACGGAGACAGTAAAAGCAGAAGTAACTTGGGAAGGCAATACTTACACATTCAAGGATGTAGCGAAGTATGATGCGGAAGGTTATGCGTATACGTACAGCGTGTCAGAGGATGCAGTAGAAGGTTATACGACGACATCAGACGGCAATGACTTTACGAACACGATAAATACCATCAACGACAAGATTAATGTAAGCGGTACGAAGACGTGGGTAGACGGCGGCAAGGAGCATAATAACGCAGAAGAGCTGATGCTGACCCTGAGCCGTAAGAGTGCGAAGGCCGGAGCTGAAGCAGAGACGGTCGAAGGAGTAACGGCAACGTGGAGCGGCGATACCTACGCGTTTGAAAATGTGGCGAAGTATGATGCGGACGGCTATGAGTACACGTACAGTGTAACAGAAGCTAAGGTAGAAGGATACACCACGACATCAGACGGCAACAACTTCACGAACACAATGGATGGTATTGATGCCAAGATTGATGTAAGCGGCACAAAAACGTGGGTAGACGGAGGTCAGGAGCATGACAATGCGAAGGAGCTGACGCTGACGCTGAGCCGTACGAGTGCGAAGGCAGGTTCCGAGGCGGAGCCGGTAGAAGCGGAAGTAACATGGAGCGGTGATACTTATACGTTTGCAGGCGTAGACAAGTATGACAAGGACGGCTATGAGTACACGTACAGCGTGGCAGAAGCAGAGGTAGAAGGCTACACCACAGAGCAGATCGGCAATAACTTCACGAACACGATGGACGACATCGATGCGAAGATTGTTGTAACCGGAACAAAGACGTGGGTAGACGGCGGCAAGGAGCACAACAATGCGAAAGAGCTGACGCTGACACTGAGCCGTACAAGTGCGAAGGGAGATTCCGAGGCGGAGCTGGTAGAAGCGACGGCGACGTGGGAAGGCAATACCTACACGTTCAAGGATGTAGCGAAGTATGATGCGGGCGGCTATGAGTATACGTACAGCGTGGCAGAAGCTAAGGTAGACGGCTACACCATGACGTCAGAAGGCAATAACTTCACGAACACGATTGAGCAGGACAGCACGGTGAGCGTGAGCGGAACGAAGACATGGATTGATCCGGAAGGAAGTGAACATCCTGAGGTAACAATCCAGCTGTTGAGAGACAACAATGCGTATAAGACGACAACCCTTGTGGATGACGCGTACAGCTTCACAGGACTTGATAAGTATGATCTGACAGATGGCCATGAATATAAGTACACGGTGAAAGAGCTTGAAGTATCTGGCTACACGAGTGTACAGAACGGAACAAACTTCACGAACACGATCAAGCAGGACAACACGGTAAGTGTAAGCGGAGCGAAGACGTGGATTGATCCGGAAGGAAGTGTACATCCGGAAGTAACGATCCAGTTGCTTAGGGACGGCGAAAAGTATAAGACGACGACTCTTGTGGATGATGCGTACAGCTTCACGGGCCTTGACAAGTATGATCTGAGTGACGGTCATGTATACGAGTACACGGTAGAAGAGCTTGAAGTAGAAGGTTATACGAGCGTAAAGAACGGAACGAACTTCACGAACACGATCGCACAGGACAGCACGGTAGAAGTGAGCGGAACGAAGACATGGATTGATCCGAAGGGAAGCAAACATCCAGAGGTAACGATCCAGCTGTTAAGGGACGGCGAGGAGTATAAGACGACGCAGCTGGTAGATGACGCGTACAGCTTCACGGGCCTTGACAAGTATGATCTGAGTGACGGCCATGTATACGAGTACACGGTGGAAGAGCTTGAAGTAGAAGGTTATACAAGTGTAAAGAACGGAACGAACTTCACGAACACGATCGAGCAGGACAGCACGGTAAGCGTGAGCGGAACGAAGACATGGATTGATCCGGAGGGAAGCGAACATCCGGAAGTAACGATCCAGCTGTTGAGGGACGGCGAAGCGTATAAGACGACGACGCTGGTAAACGACGCGTACAGCTTTACCGGCCTTGACAAGTATGATCTGAGTGACGGCCATGTATATGAGTACACGGTGGAAGAGCTTGAAGTAGAAGGTTATACGAGTGTAAAGAACGGAACGAACTTCACGAACACGATCGAGCAGGATAGCACGGTAGAAGTAAGCGGAACGAAGACATGGATTGATCCGGAAGGAAGCGAACATCCTGAGGTAACGATCCAGCTGTTGAGAGACGGCGAGCCGGCAGGAACGACGACGCTTGTGGATGACGCGTACAGCTTCACGAACCTTGACAAGTATGACCTGAAGGACGGTCATGTGTACGAGTACACGGTGGAAGAGCTTGGAGTAGAAGGTTATACAAGTGAGAAGGTCGGAGACTATGACTTTAAGAACACGATCAAGCAGGACAGCACGGTAGAAGTAAGCGGAACGAAGACATGGATTGATCCGGAAGGAAGCGAACATCCGGAAGTAACGATCCAGCTGCTGAGGGACGGCGAGCCGGCAGGAACGACGACGCTTGTGGATGACGCGTACAGCTTCACGGGCCTTGACAAGTATGACCTGAGCAACGGTCATGTATATAAGTACACGGTGAAAGAGCTTGCGGTTCCGGGCTATACTACGACGCAGGAGGGCAATAACTTCACGAACACGATTGTGCAGGACAGCACGGTAGAAGTGAGCGGAACGAAGACGTGGATTGATCCGGAAGGAAGCGAACATCCGGAAGTAACGATCCAGCTGTTGAGAGACGGCGAGCCAGCAGGAACGACGACGCTTGTGGATGACGCGTACAGCTTCACGGGCCTTGATAAGTATGACCTGACGGATGGCCATGTATATGAGTACACGGTGGAAGAGCTTGAAGTAGAAGGTTATACAAGTAAAAAGATCGGATCTTATGATTTTAGAAATACGATCGCGCAGGACAGCACGGTAAGTGTAAGCGGAACGAAGACATGGATCGACCCGGAAGGAAGCGAACATCCGGAAGTAACAATTCAGCTTCTGCGGGACGGAAAACCGGCGGGAATGACAACGCTTGTGGATGACGCGTACAGCTTTACCGGCCTTGACAAGTATGACCTGAGTGATGGTCATGTATATGAGTACACGGTGGAAGAACTTGAAGTAGAAGGTTATACGAGTGTACAGGACGGGACGAACTTCACGAACACGATCAAGCAGGACAGCACGGTAAGTGTGAGCGGAACGAAGACATGGATTGATCCGGAAGGAAGTGTACATCCGGAAGTAACGATCCAGCTGCTGAGGGACGGCGAGCCGGCAGGAACGACGACGCTTGTGGATGACGCGTACAGCTTCACGGGCCTTGACAAGTATGACCTGACGGATGGCCATGTATACGAGTACACGGTGGAAGAACTTGAGGTTCCAGGTTATACAAGTGTAAAGAACGGAACGAACTTCACGAATACGATCGCGCAGGACAGCACGGTGAGTGTAAGCGGAACGAAGACATGGATTGACCCGGAGGGAAGCGAGCATCCAGAGGTAACGATCCAGCTGTTGAGGGACGGAAAGCCAGCGGGAACGACGACGCTTGTGGATGACGCGTACAGCTTCACGGGCCTTGACAAGTATGACTTGACGGACGGTCATGTATATGAGTACACGGTGGAAGAGCTTGAAGTAGAAGGTTATACGAGTGTAAAGAACGGAACGAACTTCACGAACACGATCGAGCAGGACAGCACGGTGAGCGTAAGCGGAACGAAGACATGGATTGATCCGGAAGGAAGCGAACATCCTGAGGTAACGATCCAGCTGTTGAGGGACGGCGAGCCGGCAGGAACGACGACGCTTGTGGATGACGCGTACAGCTTTACCGGCCTTGACAAGTATGACCTGAGCGACGGCCATGTATATGAGTACACGGTGAAAGAACTTCCGGTGTCGGGCTACACAAGCAAGCAGGACGGGACGAACTTCACGAACACGATCGCGCAGGATAACACGGTAAGTGTGAGCGGAACAAAGACGTGGATTGATCCGGAGGGAAGCGAACATCCTGAGGTAACAATCCAGCTGCTGAGGGACGGCGAGGCGTATAAGACGACAACCCTTGAGAATGACGCATACAGCTTTACCGAACTTGACAAGTATGACCTGAGTGACGGCCATGTATATGAGTACACGGTGGAAGAGCTTGAAGTAGAAGGTTATACGAGTGTACAGAATGGGACGAACTTCACGAACACGATCGAGCAGGACAGCACAGTAAGCGTGAGCGGAACAAAGACATGGATTGATCCGGAAGGAAGCGAACATCCTGAGGTAACAATCCAGCTGTTGAGGGACGGCAAGGAGTATGAGACGACGACGCTTGTGGATGACGCGTACAGCTTTACCGGCCTTGACAAATATGACCTGAGTGACGGCCATGTATACGAGTACACGGTAGAGGAGCTGAATGTTCCGAATTATACGAGCGTACAGGATGAGGACGGAACGAACTTTACAAACACGATGGACGATGATGAGCCGGATGGACACAAGACCAGAGGAGAGGTAGCCGCTGAAAATAAGGTTACAGTGACCCTGGCAGATGGTACAATCAGAGAGCTTCTGACAGTTGGCGCTGAGATTACGTATACCATTGATTACTACAATCATACTAATAAGGCAGCAGATATAACGATTACAGATACTCTGCCGAACGGTACAGAATTTGTAGAGGCTTCTGACAAGGGAGTATATGAGAATGGTACAGTAACTTGGACGATCTCTAATGTAGGACCGTTCGAGAGAGGTTCTGTGACAGTAACGATCAGAATCACGGAAGAAGTATTAGACGGTGAATCGACAGATCCTGATGTGACGAACAAAGCGGATATTCAGGTTGGTGATGAGCCAAAGACTGAAGTCAGCAGTACGCCGGATCATGTGGCAAAACCGGCAATGACGGCCAGCAAGGCGCTGACGAATGCAGGTACAGGTGATGGCGGCAAATTCAAGGCAGGCGAGACGGCTGAATTTGACATCACGGTAACAAACAGCGGAAACACAACGCAGACGAATGTAATAGTGAGTGAGCAGCTTGCAGACGCAGTGATTGTGGAAGACGAGGGTTACACGATCAATGAAGCAGGCCAGGCAGTAATCGCTGAGATGGCGCCGGGCGCTGTGGTAATTGTGAAAGCGACGTACACAGTGAAGCAGTCAGATATTGATTCGAATGTGAAACTGAAGAACGTGGCGCTGGTCGATGGAGACAATGGTACGAAGCCGGATCCTGAACCAGAGATTCCGATTCCGGAGGAGGATCAGAACAAGAGCCTGTTTGCGGTTAAGACGGTGACAAATGCACCGGCTGAAGGATTTAAGGCAGGAGAGACGGCTGAGTTCGACATCACAGTGACGAATACCGGAAATACGACGCAGAAGAATGTAACTGTAACAGAACAGCTTGCAGATGCAGTGATCGTGGAAGGCAAAGGCTATGCGATCAATGAAGCAGGTCAGGCAGTAATCGCTGAAATGGCACCGAATGATGTGGTGGTCGTGAAAGCGACGTACACAGTGAAGCAGGAAGATATTGATTCTGATGAAAAACTTAAGAACATTGCTAAGATCGGCGGAGGAGATCCGACAGACCCTGTGCCGGATCCGGAGGTAGAGATTCCGAAGGAACCGAAAGAGCCGAACCTGTCAGCAATTAAGACAGTAACGAATATGCCGGAAGGCGGATTCAAGGCAGGCGAGAAAGCGGAGTTCAATATCGCAGTGACCAATACCGGAAATACGACGCAGAAGAATGTAACGGTAACAGAGCAGCTTAGCGGAGCGGTGATTGTGGAAGGCGAAGGCTATACAATCAACGAGGCAGGCCAGGCCGTGATCAAGTCACTGGCGCCGAATGATACGGTAAATGTGAAAGCAGAATACACGGTGAAACAGGAAGATATTGATTCCGATGCTAGTCTGAAGAATATTGCGCATGTCGGACCGGAAGATGGTCCGGATCCGGAAGTAGATATTCCGGAAGAACCGAAGAATCCGGGCTTGACAGCAGAGAAGAGTGTGACAAACGCACCGGAGGGCGGCTTCAAAGCAGGCGAGACGGCTGAGTTTGACATCACGATAAGGAACAGTGGAAACACCACGCAGACGGGCGTGACAGTAAGTGAGCAGCTTGCAGGAGCGGAGATCGTGGAAGGCGAAGGCTACGCGATCAATGAAGCCGGCCAGGCGGTAATCGCTGAGATGGCGCCGAATGATGTGGTAGTCGTGAAAGCGAAGTACACAGTGAAGCAGGAAGATATTGATTCGAATGCGGAACTGAAGAATGTAGCACTGGTTGAAGGAGACAATGGTACAAATCCGGATCCAGAACCGGAGATTCCGATTCCGGAGGAAGAAAAGAATCCGGGCTTGACAGCAGAGAAGAGTGTGACAAACGCACCGGAGGGCGGCTTCAAAGCAGGCGAGACGGCTGA
>CANQAR010000101.1 GCA_947588845.1 uncultured Lachnospiraceae bacterium | reverse complement strand
GGCAGGAGCTGTCGCGGCGATTTTCGCGTGGCTGATCGGACTTCCCGTTCTGCGGCTGAAGAGTGATTATCTCGCGATCGCGACGCTGGGGTTTGCAGAGATCATCCGCGCGTTCTTCCAGTGGGACAAGCTTGGCAGGCTGACGAACGGTTCCAATCTTCTGCGCAAGTTCCCGACGTTCAATTCCATTGCGTTTCCTTTTATTGTGACGGTTATCTGCATCGGCATCATGGTGCTGATCATCAATTCTTCGTATGGGCGCGCGTTCCGGGCGATCCGGGATGATGAGATTGCTGCGGAGGCGATGGGCATCAATCTCGCAAAGCACAAGAGGATGGCGTTCTGTATCTCCTCGTTTTTTGCGGGAGTCGGGGGCGGCCTGCTCGCGATGTACCAGACGTCGATTCAGGCGGCGACTTTCCGCTCCTCGATGACGTACGAGATTCTTCTGATCGTCGTGATCGGAGGAATAGGCTCCGTGACCGGAAGCTGCATCGCGGCCTTTCTGTTCATCGCAAGCTCCGAGTGGTGGCTGCGCTTCCTTGACACGGAAATGTACATAGGAAGTTTCAAAGTGCCGCTGCTGCGCACAGGTTTCCGAAAGGTTGTCTTTTCCATAATCGTCATGGCGGTTGTGCTGTTTGCGCGGCGCGGGATCATGGGAAACCGGGAATTTTCCGTATCCGGAATCTATGACTTCTTTAAAAAGAAATTCGGCAGGAAGGAGGCGGCGAAATGAGCAGAAACATCCTTCGTGCTGAAAACGTTACCATGCAGTTCGGCGGCGTTATGGCGGTTGACAACCTCTCGCTTGAGGTCAATGAGGGGGAAATTGTCGCATTGATCGGGCCGAACGGGGCGGGAAAGACGACCGCGTTCAACTGTATCACGGGCGTCTACGAGCCCACGAACGGCTGTGTCTATTTCTGTGACGAGCTTATGCTTGAGAGCTATCCGCACGGCAAAATGAAGCGCATTTATCAGGGGTCGAACGCGGTGAAATACACGAAGCGGATCACACCGACTCCGGACAGGATTACGAAGCTGGGAATTGCCCGCACCTTCCAGAATATCCGTCTGTTTTCTTCGATGACGGTGTTTGAGAATGTGCTGATTGCAAAGCATATGCGCGCAAAACAGAATCTTTTCACCGCGGCATTCCGCCTGAATCATGCGGAGGAAAAGCGGATGCGCCAGGAAGCGATGGAACTTCTGGAGATGCAGAATATGGCGCATTTGAAAAACGAGATTGCGGGTTCGCTTCCGTACGGAATCCAGAGGCGGCTTGAGATTGCCCGCGCGCTTGCCACGGATCCGAAGCTGCTGCTTCTCGACGAGCCGGCGGCTGGCATGAATCCGCAGGAGACGCAGGAACTGACCGATTTTATCCGGCAGATCCGCGACGACTATCATCTGACCATTTTTATGATTGAACATCACATGGACCTGGTCATGCAGATTTCCGACCGCATTTATGTGCTTGATTTCGGAAAACTGATCACGCAGGGGACGCCTGAGGTTGTGCAGAACGATCAGCGTGTCATCGACGCATATCTGGGGGTGAGCGAGGATGCTTAAGGTAACGGATCTGAAAGTAAATTACGGGGGAATCGAGGCGGTCAAGGGGATCAGCTTTGAAGTGCCGGAAAAAAGTATTGTCACGCTGATCGGGGCGAACGGCGCCGGGAAGAGTACGACGCTGCGCTCGATTGTATCCCTTGAGAAGCCGGCTTCCGGCAGGATTGAATTTCTCGGAGAGGACATCACCGGAAAAGATACGGATTACATTGTCTCCCGCGGCATTACGCTCGTGCCGGAAGGCCGCAGGATTTTCCCGGATCTGACGGTGCTGGAGAATCTGAAAATCGGCGCCTATATGAGAAAAGACAATCTCACGGACGACTTGAACTGGGTCTACGACCTGTTCCCGCGCCTGAAGGAGCGCCACTGGCAGCCGGGAGGCACACTGTCCGGCGGAGAACAGCAGATGCTCGCGGTTGCCCGCGCGCTGATGAGCCGTCCGAAGCTGATCATGATGGATGAGCCGTCCCTGGGGCTTGCCCCTTTGATCGTGAAAGGAATTTTCGATATTATACGGGAGATTCACCGGCAGGGCGTGACGATCCTGCTGATCGAGCAGAACGCGAACATGGCGCTGCGGACCGCCGATATCGGTTATGTCATAGAGACCGGGCGGATTACGATGACGGGCACTGGACAGGAGCTTCTTGTGAATGAGAGAGTGCGGCAGGCGTATCTGGGGAAGTAGATAATACGGGAGAAACGAGGTTTATAGTCAACCTTTTGTTTCTTCCGTATTTTTCTTGTCATCCACGGTGACAGTTCGGATATTGTTTTGAGTTTCAAAAATGGTGAGGATGATGGTGGCAAATCATTGAAATCGTGATCTGGGCCGTGTATAATAATGAAGTTTGCTATTGTTTACAGAAATAGAAGGACGATTATGAAAATCAATCACAAAAAACCCGGATTGATGCTGGAGAAGAGTGAAATAAGCGGTGCAATTTTACGCAAAGGCTTTGAAGTGTATGGTCGGGACTTATGCGCTGCTATAATTCAAAATGGGAGAGATTAGATGATGGTACAGACGCAAAAATATAATGGGGGACTGACCCGTGAACAATTCCTTTTTTACGAGATCAGGATTGCCGTAAAATTTTATCTGGATGGAAAGAAGCTTCCTGAAGCAGTCAAACTCATAAAAGAGGACAATCTTTTTCAGTATCCGACAGAGAGGATGGTTTCCAACATAACGAGGGTGTGTTATCGGCGGCTGGATGCGCTTGGCAATAGGATGTTGATTGAGGAAATTGCAAATGCTCCCACAGAGATCGCCAAACAGATTAATCTTTATGCGATGATGCGATACAATCGTTTGGTGTGGGAATTTATGACGACGGTGATCGGTGAGAAATATCGCAATCAGGATTTTGCTTTTTCGCGGCGTGATCTCAATACATTTTTCACACGGCTGCAAGAGCAGAATGACGGCGTAGCCTCATGGAGTGAGCAAACGACAAATAAGATTAAGAGTGTTCTTGTTAAATCTCTTGTGGAAGCCGGATACCTTGACAGATCCAAGTCAGAAACGCTCAACCCCGTCTTTCTCTGTGAAGAATTAGAGAACGGCATCCGGGCAAATGATGATTATGAGGCACTTCCTGCTTTTAACTGCTTTAGATAGGAGACTGATTGAATGAGTACCATATTACAAGATTTAGATAGAATTAAAGGACGTATCTCTGATCCGGATTTTCTGAACAATAAGGGACTGAGCAACGAGGTCGGTATCCATGTTTTCTGCTATAATCCGGCTGACGAGATTGTCGTTCAGGATTATGTTCGCAGGCTCAAAGCGGAGGTGAATACTCCCTATCACATTGTCGAGTGTGATCTCTATGAGATATTCCTCTCCCTGTTAGAGGACAAGCGGGTACTGCGCGCTGCGGCCGGCCTCGAAGAAAAACGCGGTAAGGATTATCTGCTTGAGCAGATTCAAAAAATAGCGACTCCCAAAGCAGTGCTTGCCCGGATGGATTATCCCAATCACGAAAAAGGAAGGGATGTACTCTTTATGACTGGCATTGGGAAGGTACACCCGTTTATGCGCTCACATAAGATGCTGGATAGTATGCAGCACTTCTTTGAGGATATACCCATTGTGATGTTCTATCCGGGAACTTTTAACGGCTATACCCTCAGCCTGTTCGATGAATTTTTAGATGGAAATTACTACCGGGCGTTTAACTTATTGTAATGGAGGTTTGACAATGAAGCTGCAAAATATGTTTCAAAAGGACATCAATCGTGAAATCAACGGCGTTATTAAAGTTGCTCAAGATGACGAAAGAAGTCTCCGGCAGGAACTCGGCGAGTACATCATCACGCGGGAACTGCGCCGGCACTTTCGCACGTTTTTTGATAATTATGCGAGGGCGATTAACACCCCGACAGATAAGATCGGAGTTTGGATTTCCGGCTTCTTTGGAAGTGGTAAATCTCATTTTTTGAAAATGCTCTCTTACCTTTTAACCAACGATACCGTCTGCGGTCAAAAGGTGATGGACTATTTCACGGATAAATTTGACGATCCCATGATGCTGGCAACAGCACTCAAATGTGTATCTGTTCCTACGGAGTCCATTTTGTTCAATATCGACATAGAAGGTCCTCTGAACAAGGATAAGACTGCTGTTCTGCGCGTTTTTGCCAAGATGTTTTACAATCATTGCGGTTTCTATGGCGATGATCTGAAAATTGCCAAGCTGGAACGTTTTATCGAAAAACAGGGCAAGACCGAGGTGTTCCGTCAGACTTTCGAGGAAGTTAACGGTGCGCCGTGGGAAGAGACTCGCGATTCTTTTGCGTTTTTTGAAGATGACGTTGTTTCTGTCCTGCAATCGGTTCTTGGCATGAGCGAACAGGCGGCGCGAAATTGGTTTAATGGCACCGAAACAAATGAGCTGAGTATCGCTCAGCTCGCAGCGGATATTAAGGAATATGTGGATAACAAGGGAAAGAATTTTAGGCTTCTATTCATGGTGGACGAGGTTGGTCAGTACATCGGTGATGATGGGGACCTGATGATTAATCTTCAATCTCTTGTTGAAGAAATCGGGACACGCTGTCGCGGCAAGGTGTGGGTCATGGTGACAAGCCAGGAGGCTATCGACTCCGTTGTCCACATCACAGGCGACGACTTCTCTAAAATTCAGGGCCGCTTCAATACACGACTGAGCCTGTCTTCATCTTCCGTGGATGAAGTCATCAAAAAGCGTGTGCTTGCCAAGAAGACGGAGGCGGATCGGCTTCTCCGCATGGTGTATGACAAGGAGCACGCGGTACTAAAAAATCTTTTTACTTTTAATAACCCTGTGCTGGACATCAAGGGGTTCTCTGACGGAGCGGAGTTCTCGGCAACGTTCCCCTTTGTTCCCTATCAGTTTATCATCATCCAGAAAGTCCTCGCTGAGATTCGCAAGCATGGAAATTCCGGTAAGCATCTGTCAGGCGGGGAGCGCTCTATGCTATCCGGATTCCAGGAAGCAGCACAGAAAGTGCAGGACAAGGACGAGAACGCGCTTGTTCCTTTCCACTTGTTCTACGACACAGTACATACTTTCCTCGAAAGCGCTATCCGGCGTGTAATTGACCGCTGTCAGACGGCGGCTGACCAGGGAGATGGATTGGAACAGCAGGATGTAAATGTACTGAAGCTGCTATATCTTGTACGTTACATTGATGACATCAAAGCCAACATTGATAATATCGCCATTTTGATGATCGACGACATCCGCGCGGATAAGATCTCGCTCAGGGCTTCTGTCGCTGCGTCTTTGGAACGTCTGTTTTCTCAAAACTACATTTCTCGTAACGGAGATACTTATGCGTTCCTGACTGACGAAGAACAAGATATCGCTGTCGATATCAAAAATACCGTAGTGGACAGCGCACAGGTTATCAGCAGCATTGCACAGACCGTTTACGGTGAAATTTATCCGGCGAAGAAGTTTAAGTACGGAAATAAGTATGATTTTCCTTATGATCAATATATCGACGAAACTTTGTATGGTGCTGCTGCGGGCGGTATGCGTCTGCGCATCGTTACGGTTGCCAGCGACTATTACGGAGCCCCTGAACAGCGGCTTATCATGGATTCCCAGGTTAATAACGAGGCTATTATTCTCTTGTCCAACGAGACTCCTTACTTTGAGGAACTAGAACAGGCAATGAAGATCCGCAAGTATGTGAAGCAGCGCAATGTCTCCCAACTTCCTGAGAGCATCCAGGATATTATCCGCAAACGGCAGCAGCAGGCTCGTACTCTGGAAGAACGTGCGCGGGGCTACATCGAGAAAGCGATTGTCGGTGCAAAGGCTGTCGTTCACGGCGAGGTGATGGCCATCAAAACCAGCAGTGCAAAAGAGAAACTGGACACCGCCATGAATGATTTGGTGGAGAGTGTCTACTCCAAGCTGAACATGGTCAATCGCTTTGTGGAGAGCGATGCCGACATCCTTTCCATCCTGAATGGCACAGACAATGAGACCCTTACTTTTGCCGGAACTGGCGCGAACAATGAGGATGCGCTGAACGAGATCAGCCAGTGGCTGGAACTTCAGAATTCCAGGCTGCTAAATACTTCGATGGGAGACGTGCAGCGTCGGTATTCTGCCATCCCTTACGGTTGGCGTGAGATTGATATCGCCGCACTGGTTGCCCGTTTGATAGCGCAGCAAAAGATCTCCATCAAATACGGCGGGGTCATCGTTGGTAAGGACGAGCGCAGACTTGTTGATTATCTTCGTAAAAGATCCGAGATCGACAAGGCAGTTGTCACACGCCGGATTGCTCCGTCTGAGGATTTAATACGCAAGAGCACCGCTTTCCTGCGGAACTATCTCGGATCTATGGATATTCCATCTGATGAAGATGGACTGATTCATTTTGTGACTTCTACTTTTGAAAACAGGATGATGCATTATCAGACGCTTTTGAACGAAGCATACAGCTGCGGACGGTATCCGGAGCGGGAGGTTGTAACCAGCGCCCGCGATCTGATGCAGAATGTGTTAAGCCAGCGCAAAGACAACGTCGCTCTGCTCACCCGTATGGTGCAGAAGCAGGATGATCTTCTGGATTCTGAGGAGGATTTAGAAGGAATTGAGATGTTTTTTAAGTCTCAGCGCGTTGTTTTCGACGATGCCAGGAGGCAGATGGAGTGCGTGAACAAAGAACGCGACTATTTTGCCACGGATGCGGAAGCATTGGATATATTCAGGACCATTTCTACTATTCTTGCCATGTCGAAGCCTTACGGACGCATCGGAGAGCTGCCGGAGCTGATCATGAAAGTCAAAGAGAAATATGACGCCCTGCTGGATATCAAGCGGGCCGAGGTAGCGGAAATTGTCCGACAGGGAATGGAAGATGTGCACCAGCTTGCCAGCGAGGCCGGTGATGCCCGTGACCTGTTGCGCCAGGCTGACGATTGGCTTGTAAAGAAACGCGAAGCGCTGAAGGAAGCGACATCTCTCACCGACCTTGACGCCATGATTACCCAGGTCCTTAATTACAAGGACAATATCTGCCGTCGCATGGAGATGAGAGTGGCAGGCGGCCAGACGCCTGCTGACCCAAAGGACAGAAATATGCCTGCTCCGAAAACCAGAAAGATCACAACGGTACGCCGGTATGACCTCTGCTCGGTGAAGCGGCTGCAAACGGAGGAGGATATCGACAGATATGTCGAGGGAATCCGAGAGAAGCTGTTGCAGGTTTTGGCGGACTGTGATGGGATCCAGATAAGTTAAAATGAAAATTTTGTCCCAAAATGATTGACATATGTCCCTCCATTGTTTATAATCAGCTGTGAAGAGAAAACATGGAGGGATAGTACTATGAAGAAACAAAACATTATCAATCTTGTGAAATATCATATTGAACAGAATAATGCGGCTTTTGTTTCTGAAGTAGCTGAAATAGCCAGAGAGTTTGACGCCAATGGTGACATAGAGGTGGCGCAGTATCTGATGGATTTGATTTCCAGCGCAAATGTCTATGTTCCGCAGGCTAATTATCGGAATCTGCAGTTTTTAGAAAAACTGGAGTATTCATCCAATCCACTCATACTTCCCGATATCATTGAAGAAGATGTGATAGGGATTGTGCGTTCCATTAAAAATAGAACTGGTATGTCTAAATTTCTCTTTCATGGTGCCCCGGGTACGGGTAAGACGGAATCCGCTTTTCAAATAGCCCGTTTGCTTGAAAGGGATATTCTTTCGGTACATTTGGAACAGTTGATTGACAGCAGATTGGGAGAAACCTCAAAAAATGTGATCAGATTATTTGATGAGATCAATCATTTGATGTATAGCAGGGTTATTGTGATATTTGATGAGTTGGATGCGTTGGTATTGAACAGAAGCAGTGCCAACGATCTCCGTGAGATGGGCAGGGTGACCTCTACCTTTTTAAGAGAATTGGATGCACTGAACGACCAGGTTGTAGTGATTGCCACGACTAATCTGTTTGAAGGATTTGATAAGGCATTGGTTAGAAGGTTTGATGCTGTTGTTTCCTTTGACAGATATTCAAAGGAAGATCTTATTGAAATTGCGGATGCCCTGCTGACCTCCAGTATAAGAAAAGCGGTTCATTCGAGCCGGGATATGAGATTATTTCATAAAATATTAAATAAATTGCCAAATATTCCTTATCCGGGAGATATGAAGCAGATCATAAGAACGTCCATTGCCTTCAGCGATGAAACCAATAAGTATGATTATCTAAGGAAAATTTATCTTTCTTTAAATGACAATCCGAAAACAGTAGATATTCAGGAACTTTCGGGAGAGGGGTTTACAACGAGGGAAATAGAAATACTTGCCCGAATTCCTAAGAGCAGTGTTTCGCGTAAACTAAATGGAGGGTCCAATGAATGAATCACTTGTTGGAAGTAAAACTTCGATATAATCATGGGAAGCGAATGGGTGGACCCATTTTAAGGAATCTCAGTAAGGACAGGGAAGTAACTGTCGAAAAGATTCAGCAGCTGCAGAAAAATCTGAGAACTGTAGTCAGATATTATGAATCAATGCCCAAATATATGAGTGGGTATCTAATTGATGTGAACTACAATGATATCATTGCAAAGTCAAAGAGAATAAGTGAACTGCTCAAACCAAGCGGGAAACAGACGAATGATGTTATAGTGGGAGCCCGATTTTCAGATGCTCCGAAAGGCCAGGAAAATCATATTATCACATATTATGTGGATGAACAAACCATACAAAAAACGCTTGAGAAGCTGGAGGAAATAAAAAAATTTTTAGTAGAGGAATTAGATGGCAGAGCAGTACGGGAAAACTTTAATGAAGAAAAAGGGAAGAAGAATGATCTGAATTATGAAGGATATTCTTCAAAAAGTGTTATTCGAAATTTAATTGTTGATTGTTCTGTAGTGGAATCTCTGTCAGTTCCCAGTGTGATTGCCAGCGAATATAAGGGATCCTTTTTACTGACATTTTTTCAAACGGAAAATTCTTTGTCTGAAATACTTGAAAAACTTGATATAGATCGTTATCGGTATCCCTATGTATTTTATGGGAAAGACACTCTCTCAGTAACCTGGGATTTGTATCAGGTTCTTCAAGATAAAGTTCCATATATGATTTCTATGATTTCCCCGGATCTGTCGCAGTTAAATCCAGAAATGTTTAATCAATCGAAGCAAAAACCTGAACGGATTATTCCAAAACCATCAAATGAGCCTACGATAGGTGTTATTGATACGTTCTTTGATGAAGGAGTATATTTTTCTGAATGGGTTAAGAATGTGGATTACCTGGATGAATTCGAATCTATTGGAGGAAAAAGGGTTTCGCGTGATCATGGTACAGAGGTGACATCTATTATTGTGGATGGACCTGGTTTGAATCCCTGGCTTGATGACGGCTGCGGCAGATTTAAGGTACGTCATTTTGGTGTATGTGAAGATAGGATATCAGTTTCGCGATTGGTAAATAAGATCAAAAAAATTGTTAATGAGAATCCTGATATCCATGTATGGAATTTATCTCTTGGAACGGAAGATGAGGTATCGAAAAATTTTATCTCATATGATGGTTCCGTGCTGGATGAACTGCAATCAAATAAAAATATTATTTTTGTCGTGTCAGGAACAAATGACAACCGTAGTATGAAGAATAATATGTTAAGAGTTGGTTCCCCTGCGGATTCTCTGAATTCACTGGTTGTTAATTCGGTAAAACGTAATGGTTTACCTGCTTCCTATACTAGAGAAGGAACGGTTTTATCCTTTTTTAACAAACCGGATGTGTCCTATTATGGAGGAGATTATGAGGAAAATGAGCGTATAAAAGTGTGCTCTCCTGCAGGGATAGAGGATGTATATGGAACATCGTTTGCGGCCCCCTGGATTGCCAGAAAACTTTCTTTTTTAATTGATATTATGGGATTTCCCAGAGAAGTAGCAAAGGCATTAATCATAGACTCCGCAGCCGGATGGGAATTTAAGAAATCTACATATAAGATTCAGAATCAGATTGGATATGGGATTGTTCCTATTAAAATATCGGATATTCTGGAATCGGATAACAGAGAAATACGATTTGTTTTGTATGGTACGGCAAGTTCTTATATTACTTCAAACTATTCGATACCAGTTCCACGGGATTCTGACAACAAATATCCTTTTATTGCACGGGCGACACTTTGTTATTTTCCGCCGTGTTCCAGGGCACAGGGTGTAGATTACACCTCAAGGGAACTTTCCTTAAAGTTTGGCCGTGTGAATAGGAGAGGCGAGATCAATGATATTAACGAAAACATTCAGGATGAAGAGGGACATGCTGTTGACGAGCGTCAGTCGCGTAAAGAGTTCCGAAAATGGGAAAATACAAAGTTTATATCCAGGATTCTAAAGAATAACAGGGTATTGAGTTCTTATGAGGAACGATTGTGGGGAATCTCCATTGTCTCAAAAGAACGGCTGGCCACTTCTATGACTAAGGACTTAAATTTTGGGGTTGTGATCACGCTTCGGGAGATTAACGGCATCAACAGGATACAAGATTTCATCACAGCATGTACCTTAAGGGGCTGGATTGTAAATGAAATCAAGATGGAAAACAGACTGACACTTTATCATAAGAATCAGGAAGAGATAATACTGGATTGATATGTAAAGAAGACTTGGGAAAGGCACTATGAAAAGGATAAAAAAAGAGACTGGCAAAATGATACGGCACATGGGCTCTGACTATCATTTTACGAGTCTCTCCTATCCCAGATAGTTTACTATCTATCTGGTCATATTATATGTGCTTTAGAATACGAATGTCAAGAGAAAAATTAAATGGCAAAAGGCTATAATAATCATGAATTATCAGACGATGGAGGGGTTGACCAGAGATAGCACATCTGCTTTGAATGATGGAGTTTCTCTGATTCGCGATATCGAACGCATGAATGATTATTTGGTTGAAAGCATATCGGATAACAAGGGGAATAGAGATTATGAACAAAAACGCGATTCAACACTTTGCAATATGGGCGCGGACGGAACTGATTTTTCAGGTTTCGCAGAGAGCCTATCAATATGACATCACAGCGGATGGTTATGGTGACTATAATTCCGAGATTGTCGCCGGACGGCTATTGTACGAAGATGAGAAGAAACAGCGCCGGCAGCTTATCAGTCAGATACGGAGCAAGGGTTATGCTCAGGTGATGGAGGAGGTTGCCTATACATGGTTCAACCGTTTCATTGCTCTGCGTTTCATGGAGATCAACAACTATCTCCCCACTCATATCCGGGTATTTTCAGATGCTTCCGGAGCGTTCAAGCCGGAAATTCTGAGTAATGCGCTCCATCTGGATTTGCAAGGGCTGGACATGGAAAAAGTCTCCAACCTGATTGAGAAAAATCAGACCGAAGACCTCTATCGCTATCTGCTTCTGACACAATGCAATGCCCTCAGTGTGTCCCTACCCCGAATGTTCGAGAGAATGGGCAGTTACACTGAGCTGCTTCTTCCTAATAATATACTCCGGCAAGACGGTGTTCTCGGACGCATGGTAACGGATATTCCAGAAGAAGACTGGACAGATCAGGTGCAGATCATTGGCTGGCTTTATCAGTATTATAATACAGAACTTAATGAGGTTGTGTATGATGGAAATATGTCAAAAGACAGAATTCCAAAAGAGTTGTTGCCTGCTGCAACAACAATTTACACACCCGATTGGGCTGTTCGCTACATGGTAGAGAACAGCCTTGGGCGCTTATGGATTGAGGGACATCCCGACGACGAGCTGAAAGCCGGATGGAAATATTATCTTGATGAAGCTGAGCAGGAGGCAGATGTTCAGGCGCAGCTTGAAAAAATTCGGGCAGAATACCGTGCCCTCCGTCCGCAGGACATCAAGGTGATCGACCCATGCATGGGGAGTGGTCATATCCTCGTCTATGCCTTTGATGTGCTGGTGCAGATTTATAAGAGGGTTGGCTTTAGTGAGCGAGATGCTGCGCAAAACATCTTGGAAAACAACCTCTACGGTCTTGATATAGATAACCGGGCAACGCAGCTTGCCTATTTTGCAGTAATGATGAAAGCGCGACAGTATGATCGTCGTATTTTTACCCGCAATATCCAGCCGCATGTTTATACCATCGTAGAGAGTAATGGCGTCCATATTTCTGCTATGTGGCGACTGGGATCCGAACAGGAGATTGCAGAACGATTGGTTGCGGAACTGAAGGACGCAAAAGAATATGGAAGCATACTCAATCTTTCTCTAACACTTGATGAGTTGACAGTTCTCCGTAAGAGACTCATGGAAATTAATGAAATGTCCGGTGAAGGAAATCTCATGGACATGATGGATTCATCCGAACTTTTCAATGGACTGTTTCCTTTTGTTGAAGTCGCATCTGTTATGGTTCAAAAGTATAATGTTATAATAACAAATCCGCCTTACTTGGGAAGTTCTCGTTTTAGTTCAAAAATTGATAAATATGTAAAGACTAATTATCAAAATGAGAAAAGCGATCTAAGTATGGTTATGTACAAAAAGGCGCTACAAGGATTTTGCAAGCAGGATGGTTTAACTGCTTTTATTACAACATCCTCGTGGATGTTCTTATCGAGTTTTGAAAAATTACGAATGTATCTTAATCAAAACACATCTTTTGTTAATCTTACTGATTATGGAACTGAATTATTTGATGGAAAAGTAGGACACAATCCGATTGTCGCATGGATTACGAGAAAAACTTCTTTGGATTACAAGATGAGAGCAGTTCGTCTCGTTGACTATTGTTACTCGCGTAGAGATGAGAAGGAGCCTGAATTTTTTAAATCTAAAAACCGCTATATTGCTAAACAGTCTAACTTTTATAAAATTCCTGGTTCCACGGTAGCGTATTGGGTTAGTGATAATATTTATCAAGTTTTTGATAGAGTCAACTTGAGCAAGAAATATGATATTAAAGCTGGCATAAGTACAGGAGATAACGGAAAGTTTATTTTATATTGGCATGAAATCGAATGGGAGTATTGCAAAGTATTGACTCCAAATGACTATAAATATACACCACACAATAAAGGCGGAGACTACCGGAAATGGTATGGCAATAGAGATGTCATTCTGAAATATAGCCCGGCAGCATTAGCTGATATGGAACATAATGCAGGTTTCAGGCATGATGGGAAGGAGTACTATTTTAGGGAGCACATAGGGTGGTCAAAGATAACATCTGGGGCCCCAAGCTTCCGTTACTTTGAGAGTGGATTTACTTTTGATTCTGCTGGTTTAGGTTTGTTTCCGGTACAAGAACAAAATATCTATGTAACACTTGCGTTTTTGAATTCAAAAGTTGCAGAGGCTTTAATCGCACTTCTAAATCCAACGCTCAATGTTACACCAATGGTAATAAAAAAGTTGCCGTTTACCAATCATAAAGATTTAGGTAATGTTTCAAATTTGACACAAAACAACATCGCTTTGTCTAAAGAAGATTGGGATTCATTTGAAACATCATGGGATTTTCGGAGACACCCGCTGGTGCGGGACGCGTCTACTGTGTGGATTGCGTTTGCAGTGTGGGAGAGGGAATGTGAAGAACGCTTTCAAACCATCAAAGCCAACGAGGAAGAACTCAACCGCATCTTCATTGATATCTATGGTTTGCAGGACGAGCTGACACCAAAGGTAGAGGATCGAGACGTAACCGTGCGTCGTGCTGATCTTGGTAGGGACATCCGCTTGTTGATTTCCTACGCAGTAGGGTGTATGTTCGGGCGGTATTCGTTGGACACTCCCGGTCTTGCCTATGCAGGCGGCGAATGGGAAAACAGGAAATACAACACATATCTCCCCGACAAAGACAACATCATCCCCATCTGTGACGACGACTACTTTGGCGATGACATCACAGATCGCTTTGTAAAATGGGTGGAAGTCGTCTTTGGCAAGGAGACACTGGAAGAAAACCTGAAATACATTGCTGATGCCCTCGGTGGCAAAGGTACGCCGCGTGAGATCATACGCAACTATTTCCTCAACGGTTTCTATGTCGACCATCTGAAAACATATCAGAAGCGTCCGATCTACTGGCTTTTTGACAGCGGCAAAAAGAATGGTTTTAAGGCTTTGATCTACATGCACCGTTATCAGAGCGATCTCCTTGCCCGGATGCGTACTGACTACGTTCACGAACAGCAGGAACGTTACCGCACTCAGCTTGGTCATATCGGGGAAGCAATGAACTCCGCCTTAGCCTCGGAACGTGTAAAGCTGGCAAAACAGCAGAAGAAGCTTCAGGAGCAGGCACTTGAATTGCAGAAGTATGAAGAAAAAATACACCATCTGGCAGACAAAAATATTAAGATCGACCTTGATGATGGGGTAGTACACAACTATGAATTGTTTGCCGATGTGTTGGCGAAAAGGAAGTAATCTCGTTTATTTTGATATACTTTATTCTCAGGGTGTAACTACATAAATAAAGATGTTTGAGTTTGTTAATTACGCAAACGAAAAGACTTTATGTTAGAAAGGAAGATAGGAATTTGAGCAATGAGAAAGGAAGAGGCAAATCGCCATCAAAAGAAACAATAATTAAGTTGTGGACAGTTTCCGGAGGAAGATGCCAATTTGATGGTTGCAATGAAAAAGTATTTCGTGATGATCTGACTGGTGAAGAATTTAATGCCGCTAATGTGTCACATATTATTGCTTCATCAAAAAATGGACCTAGGGGAAATGAGCAGTCGGGTGAATTGTCAGATAAGCTGGAAAATTTGATGTTATTATGCCCGAAACATCACAAAGAGATAGATACGTTCCCAGAAAGGTATCCGGCTAAATGTCTTAAAGAGATGAAAATGAGGCAAGAACAAATGGTGCAGGAATTGCTTGATTCTATGTATTATCCCAAAACAGAAATTATCATATTAGAGTCACCGATTAAAGGCAAAAGTGTTCACGTTGACAACAGGCAAACTGTTGATGCAGTTAGGAGTCTTTGCAAAAATCCTGCAAGCCAATATCCTGTATTATTGCGTCCTATGGGAAGTGGTTCTTATTCTTCTCCTGAATATTGGAAACAGCTGGAAAATGCTCTTAAAGTTGATGTTGAATCCCGGATATGTAGTTTATTAAGTTATTCGCCAGATGTGATGCTTTCTGTATTTCCATTGGCTCCAATTCCACTCATTGCAAAATTTGGGGAATTGTTGGGGGACAAGCGATCCATTGATATTTTTCAAAAGACTAGAGAACCCGATACTTGGGAATGGCTTCACGACAGTGAGCAAAATTCCTTTGAGATTAAGAAATATGAACGAACAACAGGAGATCCTGGAAAGGTAGCAGTAATCATATCATTATCCGCAGAAATATCTGAACAAAGGGTAACGAGTGTATTTGACGCAGGGATTATCTATCGAATAAATGCATCCAATATTGGTGTGGATTGTATCTCAAGCCGTGAAGATTTGAGGCAATTTTGGCAGATGTTTCAGAGCGTATGTGATCGTATAAAAAATGAAGATCATATGGCTGCTGCGTCTGTTTTTCCTGCCGTACCTGTTTCAGCAGCATATGAAATAGGGCGAAGGCATATGCGCGGTGTCCATCCGGTCCTCACATTATACGATGATTATGAAGGATTTTTTGAGACATTAGAAATAGGAGGATAAGATATGATGACAGAGAGAGAAAAATTGTTGGATCTTATTTTGACGAAAATTGCAAATGAGATTAGTATTACCTCGGCCATGATAGATCAAGCTGTCAGCAGTTATCAGGCAGTCGGTAAATGGATTGGAGATGGGATAGAATATGACACACAAATCTTTCCACAAGGCTCAATGAATCTTGGCACGACCATAAAGCCAATTTCTGAAAAGGATGACTATGACATAGATTTGGTATGTCTACTCAAAAATGGAACAGCGTTATCTTCTGAAAGAATAAAAAATATAGTAGGCGACAGACTGAAGGAAAATGAGATTTATCGTCAAAAGATTAAAGCTGAGGGTGAAGGAAAAAGGTGCTGGAAAATGCAATACAATGCATTCCATATGGATATTCTACCTTGTGTTCCTCAATTGGATTATTATATAGAGCCTTTTCTTACTGATATCCGATTAACTCATAAGTTGGAAAATGGCCTTTACATTAGTAAATACAGTAACCCTTATGGATATGGAAAATGGTTTGAAGAACGCATGAAGGATATCCTCTATGAGAAAAAACGTAGTTATGCGATGCAGAATAAAACTGAGATCGAAAAGGTTCCAACCTATCGCGTCAAAACCCCGTTGCAAATGGTTATCCAACTGTTAAAGAGACATCGAGACATTTGCTTTGAGAACGACAGCGATAATGCACCTATCTCTATTATTATCACAACTTTGTCTGCAAAGGCTTATGATGGACAGATAGATTTATATAGTGCAATGTGCCAGATTCTTAATCACATGGCTGATTACATTGAAATTAAAGGAAAAACATACTGGGTTGAAAATCCTGTTATGCCAGAAGAAAATTTTGCCGATAAGTGGGAACAATATCCAGAACGCAAGACTGCATTCGAACAGTGGTTAAATAGAGCACATAAGGAACTCATTAGCGATCCGTTGGAGGCTTTAGGTTTAGATAAATTAAAAGAAAGATATGCAGCAGCCTTGGGAGATGCACCAGTAAACAGGGCGTTTAAGAATTACGCTGATGAAATGCACGCTTTATCCCAACAAAATAAGCTATATTCTTCTGGCCTTATGAGCGGGTTGTCATCTACAATGTTTCCTGGAAGTCAGACTGTGAAAGGACATACATTCTTTGGTGAGTAAAAAATATTATAATTTGTCCAAAATTACTCTTGCAATTCAGGCATTTAACTTGCGGAGGCAGTTCCCTAAATGCACATGTAAATTGCGCCATAATAAGCTTACATGGTATGGGAAAATAAGACCAACCCCTTTTTCTAAAACATACTGTATTAAGCTAATTTGTCATAATCTTAGCAGTAAACCAACAGTTATATTATATGGAGATTATATTGAAGGAATTGATCGTTCTGATTTTCCCCATCATTTCAAGATAGATAAAGAAAAGATGGAGGTTGAACTTTGCCTTCATATGCCGTATGAATTTAATCATACTGGCCTTATTGCTAATACGATTATTCCTTGGGCGCAAGAATGGCTGTTCTTTTATGAGATTTGGCTTGCTACAGGTGAGTGGTGTGGTGGCGGACATAAACCAAAGGTATGAGTGTGACTGTTGTGACAGTGATATGCAAATAAGAGAACAGAATGGTTTCGTACTCTGGTTTTATCGGAAGAATAAATCACTCAAACTTCCCACATCATTTGGTGTGATGAACCTTGAAAAATCAATATTTTAACCTATAAAAATGGCACAAACCCTGTACCTGGTGGTATAATTGAATCGCCCAAAACAATCACACAGCAGGAGGTTTATGCCATGTCCAGTATACCACGTAATGAAGAAAAAGAAAATGAGATTTTTGATTCTGTCACAGGTTTTCTCAAAGAGTTCCATGTTGGAAAACTCCTTTTTCAGTACAATGCTGGAAAAATGAAAGGGATCCCCGTCATAGATATATTCCGTTTCCTGCTTTGCCTCATTTTCTCTGACCGGAGCATGTATATGCAGAGAAAAACGGGAACCTTTGCCGCAGGGTTCTCTAAAAATACCGTTCACTTAACAGCACAAAAACCAACTGGCTGTGTTTTACGACCCTGCTTTCCGCCAGGATCGTCAACGGGTTCATGAAACCCCTTACGGATGAAAGCCGAAAAAATGTCTTCATTATTGACGACAGCCTTTTTGACCGTTCCCGCTCAAAAAAGACGGAACTGCTGGCAAGGGTCTTTGACCACTGTACCAT
>CANQAR010000100.1 GCA_947588845.1 uncultured Lachnospiraceae bacterium | reverse complement strand
GGTCATCCTGATCGATGAGTACGACGTCCCTCTCGACAAGGCGTTTCAGGCGGGATACTATGACGAGATGGTATCGCTGATTCGGGGGCTGCTCGGCAGCGCGCTGAAGACGAATGATTTTCTGGAGTTCGCCGTCCTCACGGGGTGTCTGCGCATCTCGAAGGAGAGTATTTTCACGGGGCTGAACAATCTGAAAGTCCATACGGTCACGGACACACGGTACGACGAATACTTTGGCTTTACGGAGGAAGAGGTCGGGGTGATGCTGGATTTCTACGGGCTGGCTGACCACGCGGAGGCGTTCAGGGACTGGTACGACGGGTATCAGTTCGGCAATGCGAGGGTTTACTGTCCTTGGGATGTGCTCAATTACTGCGACCTTCTGCGGGCGGACCCGGACGCCAGACCGGAGAATTACTGGGCGAACACGAGCGGGAACGCGCTGGTGAGGCGGTTCGTTGACCGGGCGGAAAAAAGTACCCGGGACGAGATCGAGCGGCTGATCAACGGGGAGACGATCGAACGGACGGTGAACCAGGAGCTGACTTACGGCGAACTGGATAAGACGATCGAAAATATCTGGAGCGTGCTGTTCTCCACCGGGTATCTGACGCAGAGAGGCCGCATGGAAGGGAAGAAATATAAGCTGGCAATCCCGAACAGGGAGGTCCGGGAACTGTTTGTCGAGCAGATCCGGGAGTGGTTTAAGGATACGGCGCGGACGGATACCACGAAGCTGGAACGGTTCTGCGAGGCTTTTATCCGGGAGGAGCCTGAGGTGATCGAGGAGCTTCTGGACGGTTATCTGTGGGACTCGATCAGCGTGCGGGACAGCGCGGCCCGGGTGGACAGGAAGGAGAATTTCTATCATGGGATGCTCCTTGGGCTTCTGCAGTATGAGAGCCGGTGGCTGGTAAAGTCAAACGCGGAGTCGGGGAAGGGGTATGGAGATATCCTGATCTGGACGCCGCAGAGGACGGGCGTGGTCGTGGAGCTGAAATATGCTCTGGATGGGGATCTGGAGAAAAGCTGCGCGGAGGCGCTTGCCCAGATCGAGAGCCGCGGGTATGACGCGGAGTTTAAGAGGGAAGGCATGAAGAAGATCGTGAAATATGGAATTGCCTTCTATGGAAAGAACTGCAGGGTGGAGATGGGACGTTCTGTGCCCTCATTGCAGACATTGTGAAAAGTTATTATAAGGAGAAAAACGCCATGATGTATCCATTTATGACATTGGAAGATCACACAGAGATCGTTCATTCAGAGCAGTTGGAAAATGGTGAGGTAAAAGTGTAACAGGCAGCAGAAAGGCAGGGAGGAGATGAATAAAAAGAAAAAATATGTCCGTTACCGGCGGACAGCGGCCTGGATTCTTACGGCTTGTCTGCTGACCGGCCCGGTTTTTGCGGGGGCAGCGGAGGATGTACCGCAGGAAGAGCCGGGATTGGAAGCCGACCTTGAACCGACAGTGGGAGCGGCTCCTGCGTGGTCGGCGGAAGAACCGGGAGAGGAGGCCGGTCTTGAGCTGGTGATGGAAGAGGATTTTGAGAAATATGAAATGCCGTCCGGCGGCCAGGATGCGGAAGAAGAGCCGATATTTCTGGAAGAGGACGGATGGATGGAGACGGACGATTCCGGGAGTGAGGCGGACGGAAATCTGTCTGAAGACGGTCATGAACCGAATGATTCGCAGGCAGTGGGAGAAGAAACGGGATCGGGAGCTTCTGAAGACCAGACGGAGGAAGATGCGGAGCGTGAACCGGGGACAGAGGAATCTGGGAATGAATCAGTGTCGGAAGGAGTCTCCGGGAATGAAGAGGACGGGAATCTTTCCGAAGACGACCAGGAATCAGGTGACTCACAGGAACCGGAATTTGGACTCCTTGACATGGAGGATCTGGGAGATCTGACGGCGGAGGAACTTTCTCTGCTGACTGACCCGGATGACCCGGCGGCTGTGGAGGCTGCTCTGCTCTCTGTCCGGGAAGCCCAGGCGGCCTCTGCGGAGGCGTCCGCGTACGCTTCTCCTGACCTGAGCGAAAAATTTTCTGAAATTTACAGCAGAGCGGGAAGCTATCTGTACGGTACGGTCACGGATCCGATTATCAATTCGACCGGAGGGGACTGGGCCGTGCTCGGGCTTGCGCGCGCCGGATATCCGGCGGGAAGCGTGTATTACACGAAGTACGCGAAGAATGTCAGCGACGGGGTCACACGGGTTGGAGGCGTGCTCTCGGATGTGAAGTATACGGAGTATTCGAGGGTGATCCTGGGGCTGACCGCGGCGGGATACGACGCGGGAAATGTGGCGGGCTATGACCTGCTCGCGCCGCTGTCGGATCTTGAGAGTGTCGCCTGGCAGGGAATCAACGGACCGATCTGGGCGCTGATCGCACTGGATTCGCACGGCTATGAGGTCCGCCAGGCTCCGGAAGGGAAAACGCAGGCGACAAGGCAGAATCTGATCGGGGCGATCCTGGAGGGACAGCTTGACGACGGTGGGTGGTCCATTGCCGGATTTTCTGCGGATCCGGACATGACGGCGATGGCGGTCATGGCGCTGACTCCGTATTACAGGGACGGGGGAACCTGGGCGGTTTACGGGCAGTCCGTCACGGTCCGGCAGGCGGTTGACCGGGCGCTGGATACGCTTTCCTCCATACAGGATGCTTCCGGCGGCTATGCCAGCTACAATGAGCCGAACAGTGAGTCCTGCGCGCAGGTTCTGACCGCGCTGGCAGGGTTTGGGATCGACCCGGAGCAGGATACGAGGTTCCAGAAGAACGGAAGGTCGGTGCTGGACGCGCTGCTGTCGTACGCGGACGGTTCCGGCGGCTTTTGCCACACGCAGGGCACGGGAGTGAACGGGATGTCCTGTGAGCAGACGTATTACGCGCTGGCGGCGTACAGCCGGTATCTGAACGGACAGAACCGCCTGTATGATATGTCGGATGTGGCGTCCCTGCAGGCGGTTCCGAAGCCGGAGGATTTCGTGCTGGATCCGGGGCCGGAGACGGAAGACAGTTCCGGCGGAGATGAAAATAATAAACCGGGCGGAGCCGGAGATGACGGTTCCGACGGAAGTGACCAACCGGGAGGAAGCGGAGGGACCGGAGATGATGGTTCCGACGGAAATGACCGGCCGGGAGGAAGCGGAGGGACCGGAGATGACGGTTCCGACGGAAATGACCGGCCGGGAGGAAGCAGCGGAGCCGGAGATGATGGTTCCGACGGAAATGACCGGCCGGGAGGAAGCGGAGGAGCCGGAGATGATGGTTCCGACGGAAATGACCGGCCAGGAGGAAGCGGCGGAGCCGGAGATGACGGTTCAGACGGAAATGACCGGCCGGGAGGAAGCAGCGGAGCCGGAGATGACGGTTCAGACGGAAATGACTGGCCGGGAGGAAGCGGCGGAGCCGGAGATGATGGTTCAGACGGAAATGACCGGCCGGGAGGGAATGGAAATGGAAGCCTCGGCGGGAACAACGGAACCGGAACCAACGTCCCGGGAGGGACTGGAAACGGAAGTCTCGGCGGAAATACCGGGGATGGAACCAACGTCTCAGGAGGAACCGGAGAGAATAATGGAGACGGAACCGGCAATGGTTCCGGAAGCGGCGGCACATCCCGTCCGGGCGGCAGCACACATTCTCTCGGCAATACAACGGGCAGCGGTTCCTCATCAAAGGGAAGTTCTTCTTCCGGAGGAAGTTCTTCGGCGGGACAGAAGCTGGCGGAAGGCATGGCAGAGGTCACGCTGGACGGGAAGAGGTATGTCGTGGAAGAGAGAGCGGCGTCCCTGATCGAAAGGATTCGGGAGCTTTCCGGAAGCGGCGGCTTTGCGGACGGTGGCATGTCAGGGGAATCTGACAGCGTTCAGGGTCCTGACGAGTCCGAAATGGAAGCTCTGGTTCAGATTTACAGGGAATACCTGGAACTTTCCGAGGAGCAGCAGGCGTATGTCCTGAATTACGATGTAATGGAAGAGATGACGGAGCAGGCCGGTGAGCGGAACCATCTGGATCAGAATACGAAGATCCGCGCGGAAGGCGTGGAATGGTACATACGGCTGGAGGTCTCTCCGGTTGCGGAGACGGATGTGTTTTACCGGGAGCTGCAGAGCAGTATCGGGAGCGGGACGCTTCGGACGCTGTACCGGATTGGATTTACGGACCTTTTGACCGGGGAAGAATACCAGCCGGAGCGGGAGGTCGCCCTTACGATTCCGGCGGATAGTGTGCTGCGGAAAGCCGGTGCAGAACCGGAGGCGCCGGATCATGAGATGGAAGGCGAAAGCAGTCAGGGACAAAATGAGGGAACTGACGGAGCAGGTCTGAATGGCGGATCAGCAGCCGGAGACGTGGGAAGCAGTCAGGGACAGAATGAGGGAACTGACGGAGCAGGTCTGAATGGCGGATCAGCAGCCGGAGACGCGGGAAGCAGTTCGGGGCCTGCTGGCGGAGATATGGAGGGAGAGCAGTTTCTTGTCATACTGGTCGGTGAGGACGGCTCGATCTGGTATCCGGATTTTGTCAGTGAGGACGGTGCGTTCCTGCTGAAGGCGAAAGACTTTACTCATTTCGGTATCGCGGCGGCGCTGGCGGAATCCTCCCTTGTACTGGAGGACGAGACGGAGAGTGAAACAGAGAATGAGACAGAGACGGATGCCGTGACAGAGGCGGAGAGGGTTCCAGAGACAGAATCGGAAAGCGAAACTGAGACGGCAGTCGCGGCCGCGGGCTTTGGAGGTCCGATGGTTATTCTGTGGATTGTCATGCTGGTGGTCGGGACGAACATCCTGGTGCTGTCGTTCCTTGGGAAGAAGGGGTATCTGAACTTCCCCGGGGAGGAGTAAAAGATGGATCATGGATTCGGGCAGTTTCACCCGCGGGTGATTTTCTTATATTGTATCGGAGCGATCGGGATGGCGATGTTTTTCGGCCACCCGGCGTTCCTCCTCCTTTCGGGCGGAATGTCGGTCCTGTTCTTCCTCACGGTGAAGGGCAGGAGCGGCGTCCGTTTCCTGGGCGGCATGGCCGGAGTGGTTGTCGTGTTTGCGGTCATGAACGGGGTTTTCAACCCGATGGGGGATACCGTGCTGTTTACTTATTTCGGATCAAGGACGTTCACGCTGGAGGCGCTGTGCTTCGGCCTGTCCGCCGGCGTCATGTTCTTTACGGTCTGCCTGTGGTTCGCCTGCTACAATGAGCTGATGACGAGCGACAAGTTCCTGTACCTGTTCGGCTCGTTCGCGCCGGCGATCTCGCTGGTGCTGTGCATGGTGCTGCGCTTCCTGCCGAATCTGAAGCGGAAAGCGCAGATGACCGTGAACGCGAGGCGGTGTATCGGCATGTCGCCGGACAACGGGGCGAAGCGGGAGCGTCTGGAGCATGGGATGACAATCCTCTCGGTGCTCACTTCCTGGTCGCTTGAGGGAGCGGCGGTCACGGCGGATTCCATGAACAGCCGCGGGTACGGCTGCGGAGAACGAACCAGGTTTGCGGTTTACAGAAAGACGAAGGCGGACACGGCGCTCACGGCGCTGATGATATTTTGTATCGCGGCGGTGGCCGTCTGCGCGGCGGCCGGGGGCATGCGCGTGCAGTACCTGCCGTCCATCGAGATTCCCAGGGCGGGAACGGCCTGCGTCTGCGGACTGGTCTTTTACGGGATCTTCCTGGCGGCGGCGCCGGTCATTAATATTTGGGAGGATTTAACGTGGCGCATTTTGAGATCGAAGATCTGACAGTTACTTATCCGGGGGACGGAGAAACAGGCTCTGCGCGGACAGGTGAAGGTTCGCTGTCTGCGGGAATAAATGAAAGAAGATATGGCGCGGCAGAGCGGCGCCATGGATGAAAGAACAGAAAGGCGGGAAAAAATGGATAAAAAGAAAAAATGTGTCCGCCGTCAGCTGGCGGTCTGGGTTTTTGCGGCCTGCGTGCTGACCGGTACGATTTTCGCGGGAGCGGCAGAGGATATTCTGTGGGAAGAACCGGAGAAGGAGCCCGGTTCCGTGCAGGAAGTGGAGACGGTTTTCGCGGGGACGGCGGAAGATATTCTGCGGGAAGAACCGGAATTTGGGCTCCTTGACGTGGAGGATCTGGGAAGCCTGACGGCGGAGGAACTTTCTCTGCTGACTGGTCCGGATGACCCGGCGGCAGCGGAGACGGCGCAGCTCTCTGTTCGGGAAGCCCAGGCGGCGGAGGCGTCTGCGTATGCCTCTCCTGAAATGAGTGAAAAATTTTCTGAAATTTACAACAAGGCGGGCAGTTATCTGTACGGTACGGTCACGAATCCGGTAATCAATTCAATCGGAGGGGACTGGGCCGTGTTCGGTCTTGCGCGCGCCGGATATCCGGCGGGAAATGCGTACTACGCAAAATACGCGAAGAATGTCAGCGATGAGGTCACCCGGGTCGGAGGCGTGCTCTCGGATGTGAAGTATACGGAGTATTCGAGAGTGATCCTGGGTTTGACCGCGGCAGGCTACGACGCGGGCAATGTGGCGGGCTATGACCTGCTCGCGCCGCTGGCGGATCTTGAGAAGGTCGTCTGGCAGGGAATCAACGGGCCGATCTGGGCGCTGATCGCGCTGGATTCGCGCGGCTGCGAGGTCCGCCAGGCTCCGACAGGAAAAACGCAGGCGACAAGGCGGAACCTGATCGGGGCGATTCTGGAGGGGCAGCTTGACGACGGTGGCTGGTCCATTGCCGGATTCTCTGCGGATCCGGATATGACGGCGATGGCAATCATGGCGCTGACGCCGTATTACAAGGACGGAAGTACCTGGACGGTTTACGGGCAGTCCGTCACGGTCCGGCAGGCGGTTGACCGGGCGCTTGAGACGCTTTCCTCCATACAGGATGCTTCCGGAGGATACATCAGCTACAGAGAACCGAACAGCGAGTCCTGCGCGCAGGTCCTTACCGCGCTCTCGGAATTTGGGATCGACCCGGAGAAGGATACAAGGTTCCAGAAGAACGGAAGGTCGGTGCTGGACGCTCTCCTGTCGTACGCGGACAGTTCCGGCGGCTTTTGCCACACGCCCGGAACGGAAGTGAACGGAATGTCCTGTGAGCAGGCGTATTACGCACTGGCGGCGTACAGCCGGTATCTGAACGGGCAGAAACGCCTGTATGATATGACGGATGTGGCGTCCCTGAAGGCGGTTCCGAAGCCGGAAGATTTTGTGCTGGATCTGGAACCTGAGCCGGAAGACAATCCCGGCAGTCCCGGAGAAAGCGGGAATGACAGTCCTGAAGAAAAACCTGAAGAGAAACCTGAAAAGAAACCTGAGGAGAAACCTGCAAAAAAACCTGTGAAGAAGGTAAAGCTGAACAAGAAGAAAGCGACTCTGAAGAAGGGGAAGACGCTGACGCTGAAAGCTGTTCTGACGCCGCAGAATGCGTCAGAGAAAGTAACCTGGAGCAGTTCCAACAAAAAGGTTGCGAAGGTGAACAAGAAGGGCAAGGTGACCGCCCGAAAGAAGGGAACGGCGGTGATTACGGTGAAGACGGCCAGCGGGAAGAAGGCGACCTGCAAAATTACGGTGAAGTAAAAGGAGGCGCAGGCAAGTTTTGAATTGGGAGGATTTAACGTGGCGCATTTTGAGATCAAAGATCTGACATTTACTTATCCGGGAGCGGAAAAACAGGCTCTGCGCGGGGTGAATCTCTCAATTGAGAGAGGGCAGTATATCACGCTCTGCGGAAAGAGCGGAAGCGGCAAGACGACGCTGATGCGGCATTTAAAGAGCGTGCTGGCCCCGCACGGGGAACGGAGCGGCCAGGTGCTTTTTGGCGGAAAGGAGCTCTCGGAGTCGGACATGCGGGAACAGAGCGCGAAGATCGGCTATGTCATGCAGAACCCGGACAGCCAGATCGTCACGGACAAGGTATGGCATGAGCTGGCGTTCGGACTGGAGAGCCTTGGCTGTGACCAGCGGACCATGCGGATGCGCGTGGCGGAGATGGCAAATTATTTCGGGATACAGACATGGTTCCACAGGAAAGTATCCGACCTGTCCGGCGGACAGAAACAGCTCCTGAACCTGGCTTCGATCATGGCGATGCAGCCGGAGGCGCTGATCCTGGACGAGCCGACGAGCCAGCTGGACCCGATCGCGGCGGCGGATTTCCTGAATACGGTCCGCAAGATCAACCTGGAGCTGGGGACGACGGTCATCCTGTCGGAGCACAGGCTGGAGGAGGTTTTCCCGGCGGCGGACCGGGTGATCGTGATGGAGCGGGGGCGCATCCTCGCGGACGACACGCCGGTGAACATCGGCAGGAAGCTGGAGGAAGAGAAGAGCGACCTGGTGGCCGCGCTGCCCGCCCCGATGAGAATTTACTATGGAGTGAGGGACGGGCTGAGAGAACGGGAAATTTTGGAGTCCGGACTGCGCGATTTTCCGGAGCCTGCGGGAAAGACGGCTGAAGAAGAGACGGCCGATGCAGAGGCGGGGCCTGCGGGAGAATCAGCAGGGTCGGGGCTCCCAAAGATTGGACAAGGCAGCTTCACGGAGCGGGCAGGAAGACCGCCCCTCACCGTGCGCGAGGGCCGCAGCTGGCTGAGCAGGGAGTTTGAAGGGAGAGAGATAAAAATAAAAGATCTGCCGGATGAAGAAGTGTACGAAGATCCGGAGGATCCGGCCGTAGAACTGAAGGAGGTCTGGTTCCGCTACGGGAAGGACCTGCCCGACGTGTTGAAGGGAGTCAGCCTGAAAATACCGAAAGGAAAGCTCTCCGCGGTAGTCGGAGGCAACGGAACAGGCAAATCGACGATGCTGAAAGCCGTCTGCGATATCTGCAGGCCGTACCGGGGAAAGATCCTGGTGGATGGGAAGCGCGTGGACAAGTACAAATCCGCGGAGTTATTCAACGGAAATCTGGCAATGCTGCCGCAGGACCCGCAGAGCCTGTTTGTGAAAAAGACGGTGCTGGAGGATCTGCAGGAGATGCTTGCCGGGCGTGTGAAGGACAAGGCGGAGCGAGAACGCCTGATCGCTTCCGTGTCGGAGGACTGTGAGATCACAGAGCTGCTGCAGACACACCCGTATGACCTTTCTGGCGGGGAGCAGCAGAGGGCGGCGCTGGCGAAGGTGCTGCTGTGCGGCCCGCGCATTCTGCTTCTGGACGAACCGACGAAGGGGATCGACAGCTTTTATAAGCAGAAGCTGGCGCGCATCCTGAAGCGGATGATGGAGAAGGGCGTGACCGTGCTCATGGTGTCGCATGACGTGGAGTTCTGCGCGCAGTACGCGGATTATGTCTCGATGTTCTTTGACGGGGGCATTGTCACGACGAATACGCCGTCCCGTTTCTTCGCGCAGAACAGCTTTTACACGACGGCGGCGAACCGCATGAGCCGCCACCTGTTCGGAAACGCGGTGACGGACGGGGATGTGGTGCGGCTGTACCTGGAGAACCGGGAAATAGAGTGAGGATGGACGGTTCATCCCTGCTTAAAAGATTTGCATCTTTGAGAAAAGTTTCCAGTAGAAACAAGTTGATTTTTTCTGTTGGAAGTATATAATAAAGTTAATAAAATATATTATGAATATATAAAACATTAAGGATGTGAAGAGATGCTGTATGATTACATCATGGAAAATTACAAGCAGGGTGAACCGATCTTTTTTTCAGATCTTCTGATAGAGGGACTGTCAAAGCCGGCGGCGAGTCAGCAGCTTAAGACATTATGTAATAAGGGGAAACTGATGAAATACGATACAGGGGTGTATTATATACCCAAAAAGTCACTGTTGAAATCCGCAGTAGGTCCTAATGCAGACATGGTGGCAAGGTACAGGTTTATATCAAGAGGGAATACTGTTGACGGGTTTTATGCCGGAAATACTTTTGCGAATCAGCTTGGAATATCCGTCCAGGTGCCGAGAATTGTGGAAATTGTAAGCAATAACACAAATTCTGCGCCGCGGGAAGTAAAAATAGGGAAACAGAAATTTTTTGTCAGAAAACCCGTGACAAAAATAACTGCGGAAAATGTGTATGTCCTGCAGATGATGGATCTTCTGAAGAACCTGGATATCTATCTGGAGTGTACTTATGATGATGCGAAATCGAAATTTGCCGAGTACATTAAACTGCATGACATAAAAAGAGCGGATGTTGATAAATATATCCGCAGTTATCCTGTAATGATTTTCAAAAACTATTATGAAATGGAGCTGGATCATGTACTTGCATAAAGAAAATCGGGAACTGTTTAAGGATGTTATTTTACTGACATCAGAAAGGCTGGGAACAGCTGCGGATATTATAGAGAAAGATTACTATGTGACCATGATCCTCAGGATTCTTGCGCAGGCAAAGTACACGGTTGTATTTAAAGGAGGCACATCATTATCAAAAGCATTTGGTGCGATTGATCGTTTTTCGGAAGACATTGATATTACTTTTACGGAGCATCTCGGAGCAAATCGCAGAAAAAGACTGAAATATGAGATCCTGAAATCCGTTGGAGAAGAACTGGGTCTGAGAATAGGAAACTGGGACAGCATTGAAAGTGATAAGGATTATAATCATTATGACTATTATTATAATTCTGTTTTGGAAAATTCCATAGGCAAGATACAGCCGTTTGTTAAACTGGAAACGGCATTGATGTCTTATGCTTTTCCGACGGTGGAAAGGGAAATAGGAAATTATATTTACACTGCGTTGGCGGAGGAAGAACCGGATTTAATGATAGAATGCGGCCTTACACCATTTGCCATGAGAGTTCAGGCTCTTGAGAGGACACTGATTGATAAGATTTTTGCTCTGTGTGACTATTATATACTGAACAAGCCAGGAAGAAATTCAAGACATTTATATGATATTTTTAAACTTTCAAAATACGTAGTAAAGGATGATGATTTCAAGAGACTTGTAAAAGAGGTCCGAAAGCATAGAGCGCAGATGAGCGATGATATTGCACCGTCCGCAAAGGAAACTATAGATGTGAAAGCTTTAATAAATCAGTTGTGTGAAGAAAATTTTTATAAGAAGGATTATGAGGACACTACAGTTCATCTGATATCTGAGGATATGGATTATGATACAGTAAAAAATTTTTATCTTGCTTTTGTGTCAGATCTGTTTTAAACAGAGGATACACAGACGGAGGTATGCGAATGAAACAAAATAAATTATCAGGGCGGCGTCTGATCGTCTCCCTTCTTATTATACTGCTGATACCATTCACGACCCTCTTTGCGGCCAGGACCGCGGGCGGCCGAAGCTATTATCTGGTCAGCGTTTTGATCATCTTCTACACGATGATCCCGTTCTTTCTGGTGTTCGAGGGGCGCAGGCCGCAGGCGAGGGAGCTGGTGATCCTGGCGGTGATGTGCGCGATCGCGGTGTTCTCCCGCGCGCTGTTCATCTGGCTCCCGCATTTCAAGCCGATGGTCGCGATCATCATGATCACCGGGATTGCGTTCGGTCCGGAGGCCGGGTTCCTTTCGGGAGCGATCTCCGGTTTCATATCGAATTTCCTGTTCGGACAGGGGCCGCTTACGCCGTGGCAGATGTTCGCCTACGGCATGGGTGGCTTCGTGATCGGGCTTTTGTACAGGCTGGGGCTTTTAAAGCGCAGGTCTGTGCCGCTGGCAGCCGCGGGGGCAGTGTGCGTGCTTGTTGTGGTCGGGCCGCTTCTGGATACCGGTTCGCTGCTTGTCATGGCGGCGGAGGTGACAAAAGAATCGGCGGCGGCCATCTATCTTTCCGGCCTTCCGGTCAACGTGATCCACGCGACAGCGACGGCGCTCACGCTGTTGCTGGTGTCGGATCCGATGTTTGAGAAACTGGACCGTATCCGGATCAAATACGGGATGATGGAGGCGAAGGGATGAAGTTCAGATCATACCGTCCGGCAGACAAGGAGGCGAAGGAATGAAATTTGATTCTTACCATCCGGCGATCAACTTTGTGTATTTTACCGCGGTGATCGCCATGACGCTGCTGTTCAACCATCCGGTTTTCCTGTGCATTTCCTATGTGTGCGCGTTTGCCTACTCGGTGAAGCTGAACGGATGGAAGGGACTGATTTTTGATCTGTTTCTGGTTCCGTGCATCTGTGCGTTTGCACTGTACTATGCCTCGTACCATCATTTCGGCATCACAAACCTGGCTTCGACGTTTATCGGGAACCGGATCACGCTGGAGTCGATTGTGTGGGGCTTTGTTCTGGGAATTTCCTGGGGAAGCGTGCTGATGTGGTTCTCCTGCGTCCACGCGGTTGTGACGAGCGACAAGGTGGTGTACCTGTTTGGAAAAGTGTCGCCGCGGCTCTCGCTGGTCTTATCCATCATCCTTCGGATGGTGCCGCACATCCGGGAGCGTGCGGGGAAAATCAACACCGCGCAGCAGGCGCTCGGACGCGGCACGGGCCAGGGCAGAGTGTTTGCCCGCGTGAGGAACAGCCTGCGCCTTGTCTCGATCCTGATCACCTGGACGATGGAACATTTCGTGGAGACTTCCACATCCATGAAGTGCAGGGGATACCTTCTGCGGGGACGCACGGCGTACTCAATCTACCGGTTTGATTACCGGGACCGGAGCTTTGTGATCGCTCTGTTCTGTTGTCTGACAGTGATCATGACCGGCGTCCTCTTTGACCAGACGACGATCCTGTACAATCCGGAAATCATATTCAATCGGATGACGCCGCTGTCGGGCATCTTTTACGCGGCGTACGCCGTCTTCTGCCTGATGCCGCTGGCGCTGCAGACGGCGGGGGAGTGGAGGTATGGAAGAAACAGGATGTTACAGTTCACTCCCCCACCGAGCTCGAGGTGATTTCTCGGGCGGGCTGCCCGGAAATCCCGAGGTCTGAGGTGCGAAATTAAAAACTGTTGATTAGAAACAGGGATTGTGATAATATGAACGGGAAATCAAAATTCTAGTACTGCCCTGCGTAAATTTCGGTGAATAAATGTGCCTGATGTTTTCGTCAGGATAAGGCGGAGGAGGGAGGCGATGCGGTGGCATCGCTGACTGACGACAACGCAGTACTGGCGGAAACAGCTGGTGCAGAATTCACCGTTAATTGCGCAGGGCAGTACTAGGCATTATGGGGGCAGGATACCGTTTGCCCCGGCATTATAACAGGGAGGCTGAAATATGAATATTGTTGAAACGAAAAAGGCTCCGGGTGCGATTGGCCCCTACTCACAGGCAATAGAAGTAAACGGACTGGTATTTACGTCCGGTCAGATTCCGGTGGATCCGGCTACCGGCCAGATTCCGGAAGGGATTGCCGCTCAGGCGGAGCAGAGCTGCAAAAATGTCGGCGCGATTCTTGAAGCCAGCGGGAGCAGCCTTGACAAAGTAATCAAAACCACCTGCTTCCTGGCTGATATCGGAGATTTTTCCGCGTTTAATGAAGTCTATGGAAAATATTTCACGGGCAAGCCTGCAAGGAGCTGCGTTGCGGTGAAGGAAATTCCAAAGGGAGTTCTCTGCGAGATTGAAGCGGTAGCAGTAAAATAACAGATTTCCCGGAAGCCTATTTATTGTCTGGTGTTTAACGTTACAGTCCACATCTCCACTGAATTCGAGGTGATTTCCGCACGTTTTGTGCAGAAATCCCGAGGTCTGAGGCGCGAAATGTTGCGAAAGCAGTATTTCTGTGCATCGCGAAGCGTTGTTGCTGGTCACGGAGTGAACAGTAACTGTTTAACTTTGATGCGGTAAGAAATATAAAGTACCGGATTGACAAAATCGTTTTCCGGGCATATACTGTTACCAGAATTTAATAATTTATCACTTTAACAAGACAAGTAAATAAACAAACAAACCAGTGAAGCGGGAGTAAAAACAGTTCGTGCACTTACAGAGAGTCCGGGCAGGTGAGAGCCGGATGGAACGCAGGCTGTTAAATGGGCCGCTGAGGGCGCAGTCAAAGGCGAAAGCCGAGTATTCTGCGACGTGTGGGCATACGTCAGTTGCCGGAAATATGAAAGTATTTCGCAGAGGGCACAGATTATCTGTGAATCAAGGTGGCACCGCGGGAATATACCCGTCCTTGACGATAAAACCAGATCGTCATGGACGGGTTTCTTTGCGTATATACTCCCTTCCATGGCATGAACAGGAGGATTTATATGTTATATCCATCGTTGGAGACTGTTGTAAAAATAAAAGAGGAGGGCGCGTTTCGCCGCGTCCCCGTCCGCGAGGAGATGTACATGGATATGCTGACGCCGATCCAGGTTGTCCGCATTCTGAAGCGGGTGAGCCGCCACTGTTTTCTGCTTGAAAGCGCGGAGCAGTCTCAGAAGTGGGGACGCTACACATTTATCGGCTACGATCCGGGACTGAATATCACCTGCCTGGACGGGGTGGTGAAGATCAGCAGCGCGACGGAGTTTGTGACGGACCAGCAGAGCCCGAAGGAAGTCATTCGTCATATCCTTGCGGAGAACCGCGCGCCGCGTCTGAAGGAGATGCCGCCGTTTTCCGGCGGCCTGGTCGGCTATTTTGCCTACGATTATATCAAGTACAGCGAGCCGGTGCTCAATCTTGACGCGGACGATGAGGAGTCGTTTTATGATTTGGACCTGATGCTGTTTGACAAGGTGATCGCGTTTGATCATTATCTGCAGAAAGTTTTTCTGATCAAGAATATACGGCTTGAAGATCCGGAGACAGAGTATTACAAGGCGGAACTGGAACTTGGCGGCCTGAAGCGGCTGCTTGAGGCCGGGGTCTACGCGGAGAACAGGCCGCTGAAGCTTCATTCGGACTTCAAGGCGCTCTTTACGAAGGAAGAATACTGCCGCATGGTGGAGCGCGGCAAGGAATATATTCGGGAAGGGGATATTTTCCAGGTGGTTTTGAGCAACCGTCTGGAGGCAGAGATGTCGGGAAGTCTTCTCGATACGTACCGCGTACTGCGTACCTCGAATCCGTCGCCGTATATGTTCTATTTTTCGAGCGATGATCTGGAGATCGCCGGCGCGTCGCCGGAGACGCTGGTCAAGCTGGAGTCCGGCGTCGTTCATACTTTTCCGCTGGCAGGCACGAGACGGCGCGGAATGACCGAGGAGGAAGACAAAGCGCTGGAGGAAGAGCTTCTCGCAGACGAGAAGGAGCGGGCGGAACACAACATGCTCGTGGATCTGGGCAGGAATGATGTCGGGAGAATCAGCAGATTCGGATCGGTCGAGGTGGAGAAGTACATGTGCATCGAACGTTTTTCCCATGTTATGCACATCGGTTCTGTCGTGCGCGGCGAGATAAGCGAGGGCAAAGACGCGATGGATGCAGTCGACGCGATCCTGCCGGCGGGAACACTCTCCGGGGCGCCGAAGATCCGCGCCTGCCAGATCATCAACGAGCTGGAGAAGAACAAGCGGGGTATCTACGGAGGCGCGATCGGCTACCTTGATTTCGGAGGAAATCTTGATACCTGTATTGCAATCCGTATTGCGTTCGCAAAGAACGGGAAAGTGTATGTGCGTTCCGGCGCCGGTATTGTGGCGGACAGTGTTCCGGAGAATGAATACCAGGAGTGCATCAACAAAGCGCAGGCTGTCGTGCAGGCATTGAAAACGGCGGAAGGCGGAATCGGGACGTGACGGTTCGGGACTGTCCCAGTGCAGATTTTGAAATGCAAAGCGTATCAGGAGGTCTTTATGATTTTGTTAATTGATAATTACGACAGCTTCTCCTACAACCTGTATCAGCTTGTCGGGGAGCTGAACCCGGATCTGAGAGTAATCCGGAATGATGAGTGTACAGTGGAGGAAATCCACGCAATGAAGCCGGAGGCGATTATCCTGTCGCCGGGACCAGGCCGCCCGGCGGACGCGGGAATCTGTATCGACGTGGTGAGGGCGCTCGCGGGAGAAATCCCGATTCTCGGCGTCTGCCTCGGCCATCAGGCGATTTGTGAGGCGTACGGCGGCACTGTCTCTTATGCAAAACAGATTATGCACGGAAAAACTTCCGTGGTAAAGCCTGATGTGGAAAGTCCGATTTTTGCCGGACTGGACGGCGCAGTTCAGGTGGCGCGCTATCATTCGCTCGCGGCGGTCGAGGAGACGCTGCCGGAGCAGCTGAAGATCACAGCCAGAACGGAAGATGGGGAAGTGATGGCTGTTGAGGACAGAAATAAGTCCGTTTACGGACTTCAATTTCACCCTGAGTCGGTGCTGACGCCGCAGGGAAAAAAGATTTTAAAAAATTTTCTGGAGGTAACGAGACATGATTAAGGAAGCAATTTTGAAACTGGCAAAAAAGGAAGACCTGACTTATGAGGAAGCGCTTGCGGTCATGAACGAGATTATGGGCGGCGAGGCCACCCCGGTACAGATGAGCTCCTATCTGACGGCGCTCTCGCTGAAGGGTGAGACAATCGACGAGATCACCGGATCTGCAAAGGGAATGCGCGACCACTGCGTGCGTCTGCTGCATGAGATGGATGTGCTTGAGATCGTGGGAACCGGCGGAGACGGCTCAAATTCCTTCAATATCTCGACGACCTCCTCGCTGGTCATCGCGGCGGGCGGTGTTCCGGTCGCGAAGCACGGCAACCGCGCGGCGTCAAGCAAGAGCGGAGCGGCGGATGTGCTGGAAGCGCTCGGCGTGAATATTACGGTTTCCCCGGAGAAGAGCAGCGAACTTCTGGAGAAGATCGGAATCTGCTTCCTGTTTGCGCAGAATTATCATATCGCGATGAAATATGTGGCCCCGATCCGCCGCGAGCTCGGAATCCGCACCGTATTTAATATTCTTGGACCACTTTCCAATCCGGCCGGCGCAAACATGGAACTGATGGGTGTCTATGACGAGATACTGGTGGAGCCGCTTGCGAGAGTTATGAATAACCTCGGCGTAAAGCGCGGCATGGTCGTGTACGGGCAGGACAGACTGGATGAGATCTCCATCTGTGCGCCGACAAGCGTCTGCGAGATCAAAGACGGAAAATATGAGACTTATACGATCACGCCGGAGATGTTTGGCTTTGAGACAGCGACGAAGGATGCGCTGGTCGGCGGAACTCCGCAGGAGAACGCGGAGATTACCAGAGCAATCCTGTCCGGAGAGAAGAGTCCAAGAAGGAATGCCGTGCTGATGAATGCCGGGGCTGCCCTGTATCTGGCGGGCAAGGCGGAAACACTGCAGGCCGGTGTGGATCTTGCGGCGGAAATCATCGACAGCGGCAAGGCGATGGCAAAACTGGAAGAATTTGTGAAGTATTCAAACGAGTGAGAAATTTGAGTTCCAGATCACATGTATGCAGCTGCCGAACGTCCGGGGTTCTGTCTTTCGGAGACAGATTTGCGTCGGATGCGTGCCGCTGCCTTACGATGCAGGAAATGAACGTTTAAAAAGAACGGGGTACAGCTATGATTTTGGATGAGATTGCCGCTCGGACGAGAAAACGAATGCTGGAGCGGAAACTTTATATGCCTCTGTCCACTCTGGTTGAAAAACTGGAAAGACAGATGGAACAGCAGGGGGATGCAATTTTTGAACAGTCGCTGCGGCAGCCAGGCCTCTCTTTCATATGTGAAGTGAAGAAGGCATCTCCGTCAAAAGGGCTGATCGCGGAAAACTTTCCGTATCTGGAGATTGCGAAAGATTACGAGGCGGCTGGTGCCGCCGCAATCTCCTGCCTGACAGAACCTTATTATTTTCAGGGGAAGGATGAATATCTGAGGGAAATTGCGGAGCAGGCGGCGATTCCGGTGCTGCGCAAAGATTTTACAGTGGATCCGTATATGATCTATGAAGCGAAACTGCTTGGCGCTTCCGCGGTGCTTCTGATCTGCGCGATTCTGACGGACCAGGAACTTGTGGAATACCGGGAACTGGCGGAGAGCCTGGGTCTTTCGGCTCTTGTGGAGGCGCACGATGAGGAGGAAGTGCGCAGGGCGCTCGCGGGCGGAGCAAAGATCGTCGGTGTGAATAACCGTGATCTGCGGACGTTTGAGGTGGATATCCGCAACAGTATCCGTCTGCGTCCTCTTGTTCCCGATACGTGCGTGTTTGTGTCCGAGAGCGGCATCCGGACAGAGGAAGATATGAGGGCGCTCTATGAGAACGGGACGGACGCTGTCCTGATCGGAGAAACATTGATGCGCGCGCCGGACAAAAAGGCGATGATCGCGAGGCTGCGCGATGTGAAATCCGTGTAACGAAAAATTTTCATGATCCTTCGCTGGAGGCGTTTCGCGTCTCAGACCTCGAGCTCGGTGGGGGAGTGAGCTGCAGCCAGAAAATTACAGATACAGAGGATACAGGGTGGAAGAAATGAAACGATGCAGGATCAAGATCTGCGGCCTGAGCCGGCCGGAAGATGTCGAATATGTAAATGAGGCGCTTCCGGATTACTGCGGATTTATCATAAATTTTCCAAAAAGTCACAGAAACATATCGCCTG
>CANQAR010000099.1 GCA_947588845.1 uncultured Lachnospiraceae bacterium | reverse complement strand
TCTTCTATATTGAGATCATAAATATGAATTCCGATGCTGCTGCCATGTGTGTACGTGCCTACATACGCAACATATTTTTCCTGTTCAGCCATAAGGTAAACCTCCTTGCACGTCTTGTTTTTCTCAATCTTATCACAGAACACAGAATTTGTTAAGCAAAAGTATAAATTCCCTTCGCATTTTTTATAAAATGTATTGACACATGCTCTTTTCTGTGTATAATCATCCTTAGTCTTTGTTTAGTAGCAGTAAACTTCAAGTTTATTATTATTATATTTTTAGTAACGGTAAACTTCAGGTTTATATTTAGTATGCCAGATATCAAGTCAGCAGCAGCTCTGCAGACCTGAAATCCTCCGGGGGAGGGTTTTCTGTACTGCAAAATGCCGCTGGCCATAATTTTCCAGAAAAGGAAGAGAAACGGCTTATAACCCACAGAAGTAACTGCCAGGAGAAAAGTATGGTGATAATATGGAAATAGGCAGTAAAATCAAGGAACTGCGCATCGCAAAGGGACTGACGCAGGAGGAACTGGCTGACCGCGCGGAGCTCTCAAAAGGATTTATCTCGCAGGTCGAGCGTGATCTGACATCTCCTTCGATCGCCACGCTGATCGACATTCTTCAATGTCTGGGGACAGATCTGAAGGATTTTTTCAATGATACGTCAGACGAGCAGGTGGTTTTTCATGACAGTGACTACTTTGAAAAAATCGATACGGAGCTGAAAAACAAGATTGAATGGATCATCCCGAATGCCCAGAAGAATATCATGGAGCCGATCCGCCTGACGATTGAGCCGGGTGGATCCACCTATCCGGATGTCCCGCATGAAGGAGAGGAATTCGGCTATGTCCTTCAGGGCAGCATCACAATCCACCTGGGGAGCAAGGTCTACAAAGCCAGAAAAGGCGAGTCCTTTTATTTCACTCCCAGTTCAAAACATTACATCACGGCAAACGGAAAAACAGGCGCGTCACTCATCTGGGTAAGCACGCCGCCCAATTTCTGAAAGACCGGAAGTTACGATGCAGACGATTGCACAGGGAAAACGGTGCAAAGCTGCTAAATAATATTCAGGAGGTACACAGGAATGAGCAACAAGCTGATTGATCTTGTGAATATCACAAAATCTTTTGACGGTGAGGTCGTTCTGGACGATCTGAATCTCTATATCAGGGAGAATGAATTTCTGACGCTGCTCGGTCCGAGCGGCTGCGGCAAGACCACTACTTTGCGTATTCTCGGCGGTTTTGAGAATCCGGATAAAGGAAAAGTGATCTTCAATGGCGAAGATATCACGCATCTTCCGCCCAATAAGCGTCAGCTTAACACAGTATTTCAGAAATATGCGCTTTTTACCCATATGTCGATCGCGGAAAATATCGCGTTCGGCCTGAAACTCAAGAAAAAGAGCAAATCCTACATCGATGACAAGATCAAATATGCGCTCAAACTGGTCAACCTCGAAGGGTATGAGAACCGCCGGCCGGATTCCTTAAGCGGCGGCCAGCAGCAGAGAATTGCCATCGCCCGCGCGATCGTGAATGAGCCCAAGGTACTGCTTCTCGATGAGCCGCTTGGTGCTCTCGACTTAAAGCTCCGCCAGGATATGCAGTACGAGCTGATCCGTTTGAAGAACGAGCTCGGCATCACGTTCATCTATGTCACGCACGACCAGGAAGAAGCCCTCACAATGTCGGACACGATTGTCGTCATGAACCAGGGCTATATCCAGCAGATCGGCACGCCGGAAGATATCTACAACGAGCCGCAGAACGCGTTTGTGGCAGACTTTATCGGGGACAGCAATATTCTGCACGGCACGATGATTGAAGACCGTCTTGTGGAGATCCTCGGAGCGAAGTTCCAGTGCGTCGACGAGGGCTTTGGCCGCAACAAACCGGTGGACGTCGTGATTCGCCCGGAAGATATTGATCTGCTCACTCCGGAAAAAGGAACAATCCAGGGCGTCGTCACGCACCTGATCTTTAAAGGCGTCCACTATGAGATGGAAGTTATGGCAAACGGTTTCGAATGGCTGGTGCACAGCACCGACATGTTCCCGGTCGGCACAAAGGTGGGCATCCATGTGGATCCGTTCGATATCCAGATCATGAACAAACCAGAATCTGAAGATGAGGAGGCGGTTGCAGTTGGTGAATAAAAAATCGAGCCGCTGGCTCCTGTCCGGTCCTTTTCTTGTCTGGACAGTCGCATTTATCATGATTCCTCTGGTAATCATTGTGTTTTACGGCCTGACGACGGCGGACGGCGCATTTACCCTTTCCAATATCATGCAGATGGGAACGCCGGAGAATGTGAAGGCGCTTGTGTATGCGCTTGTGCTCTCTCTGATCAGCACGGTAATCTGCCTTGTGATGGCCTATCCGCTGGCGATGATCCTGTGTGATCTGAAGATCGGAGCCACCGGATTCATCGTCATGATCTTCATCATACCGATGTGGATGAATTTTCTGCTGCGCACGCTCGCCTGGCAGACGCTTCTCGAGAAGACCGGCGTGATCAATCTGCTCCTTGCTCATTTTAATCTGCCGCCGATAAACATTATCAATACGCCCTACGCCATTGTGCTTGGCATGGTCTATAACTTTCTGCCGTTTATGCTGCTTCCGATCTACAACGTTCTGATCAAAATTGATCCAAACGTCATCAACGCGGCGCGCGACCTTGGCGCGGACAGTTTCCAGACCTTCTGGCGCATCACCTTTCCACTGAGTATTCCCGGCGTGGTCAGCGGAATTACGATGGTATTTGTGCCTGCGCTTACCACTTTTATCATCAGTGATCTTCTCGGCGGGGCCAAGATCCTGCTGATCGGAAACGTCATTGAGCAGAAGTTCAAGCAGACAAACAACTGGAACGTCGGAAGCGGGCTTTCCCTCGTTCTCATGGTATTTATCCTGATCAGCATGGCCATCATGCAGCGTTATGACAAAGACGGCGAGGGGGTGAGCTTTTGATAAGAAATTTTCTGAAAAGACTGTACCTTGTTTTTATTTTTATCCTGCTCTACGCGCCAATTCTGACGCTGATTGTGCTTTCGTTCAACTCATCGAGAACCCGCGCGAAATGGGGCGGCTTCTCGCTGAAATGGTACTCGGAGCTGTTCCAGAATGAGCAGATCCTGCAGGCGCTTTATAACACACTGGTGATTGCCCTGCTCTCATCGCTGATTGCTACGATCATCGGCCTGATGGCGGCGATTGCGCTGAACTCCATGAACTACCGCATGCGTACCTTCTGGATGAGCATGGTGGACATTCCGATGCTGAACGCGGAAATCGTGACGGGAATCTCCCTGATGATGCTGTTTGTCGCGGTCGGCAACCTGCTCTCTTTTGCCGGTATCGCGGAAGGAATAACCTTTGGGTTCTGGACGATTCTGATCGGACATATCACGTTCAATCTGCCCTACGTTGTTCTAAGCATCATGCCGAAGCTCAAACAGATCAACATCAGCACGTATGAGGCTGCGCTCGACATCGGCGCGTCTCCGCTGTACGCCTTCTACAAGGTTGTGCTCCCGGACATCATGCCTGGTGTGTTCTCCGGCTTTCTGCTGGCGTTCACACTCTCCCTCGATGATTTTGTCATCACGCATTTCGTCAAGGGACCTGGATTTGACACGCTCTCGACCAAGATCTACACGGAGGTCAAGAAAGGCATCAAGCCGGAAATGTACGCGCTTTCCACACTGATGTTCGTGTCCGTGCTGGTGCTTCTCATGATTGTGAACCGAAAGCCAAAGGAGCAGAAAAACGCGGTCAGACGGTAGAATTGTTCTCACGGACACCGCAAAGAAATTTAAAATTAATTTAGAAAAAGGAGAAAAATAAATCATGAAAAAATTTATTGCACTTGCCCTGGCCGGAACCCTTACGGCCGCACTTCTCTCCGGCTGTGCCGGCGGCGCAAAAAGCGGAAACGGTGATACGGAGAAAGCCGCGGACGCGGGAGAAGTTGTCGTTTACAACTGGGGTGAATACCTCGATCCCGACGTTATCGATTCCTTCGAGGAAGAGACCGGCATCAAAGTCGTCTATGATGAGTTCGAGACGAACGAGATCATGTACCCGAAGATCGAGACCGGCGCAGTCGCCTATGATGTTGTCTGTCCGTCCGATTACATGATCCAGCGCATGATCGAGAACGATCTGCTTCAGGAGATCAACATGGACAACGTTCCAAACATCAAAAACATCGACGAGGAATACATGAAGTGGTCAGAGGAATTTGATCCAGGCAATAAATACTCCGTACCGTACTGCTGGGGAACGGTCGGCATCCTCTACAACAAGACGATGGTCGACGAGGAAGTCACGAGCTGGTCAATTCTCTGGGATGAGAAATACAAAGACAATATCCTGATGCAGGACAGCGTGAGGGATGCGCTTATGGTTCCGCTGAAAATGCTCGGCTACTCTCTGAATACGACAAACGAGGATGAGATCGCAGAGGCAGCGCAGCTTTTGATCGACCAGAAGCCGCTCGTTCAGGCGTACGTCATCGACCAGGTGCGCGATAAGATGATCGGCAACGAGGCAGCTCTCGGCGTCATCTACTCCGGTGAGGCAATCTACACGCAGCGCGAGAATCCGGATCTTGAGTACGTAATCCCGGAGGAAGGATCCAATATCTGGATCGACAGCTGGGTTATCCCGAAGAACGCGAAGAACAAAGAAAACGCGGAGAAATTTATCAATTACATGTGTGAACCGGAAGTTGCCCTGAAGAACTTTGACTTCATCACCTACTCCACGCCGAACAAAGAAGGCCGCGCGCTGATCGAGGACGAGGATATCCGCAACAGCACGATCGCGTTCCCGACTCCCGACATGACGAAGGACTGCGAGACCTACAAGTATCTCGGAGACGAGGTTGATAATATTTACAACGAGTACTGGAATAAGGTAAAATCGAGCTGATTATCTGACAGATTGTCTGTATTTTGTGAGACAACAGATAAGATACATTTGAATAATAACACCGGACCTTCATAAAAAATGATTGTCCGGTGTTCTCTGCCATGAGAAATGCAGAAACTATTTATTACCGAAAAATATAATTATCAGGAGGAATATCGTATGTTCCAGGAAATCAAGACAACCGAATTAAACGCGAACCCGTTTCAGATGATCGGAAAGGACTGGCTTCTGATCACGGCGGAAAAAGACGGAAAATGCAACACAATGACCGCATCATGGGGAGGCCTCGGCGTGATGTGGGGCAAAGATGTGGCCTTTATCGTTCTGCGCCCGCAGCGTTACACAAAAGAGTTTGTGGACGCGTCCGCTTCTCTCTCCATCTGTGTGCTTCCAGAGAGCTTCCGGAAAGAATACTCCTACCTCGGAAGCGTGTCCGGAAGAGATGAAGACAAGATCGCAAAAGCCGGCCTGACCGTCGTCCATGAGGATGGAGTTCCGTACTTTGAGGAAGCCAATACCGCGCTGATCTGCAAAAAGCTCTATGCGCAGCCGTACAGCCCGGAATATTTCACCGTGGACGGCATCGATCAGAAATGGTATGAGAATGACTACCACACAATGTATATCTGCGAGGTAGAGAAAGTTCTTGTGAAGAAATAAACAAACGGAACACCCCCGGAAATCCTTTTACAGATTTTCCGGGGGCGTCTTGCGTAAACTGCAGCCGACAAATTTAAGAAAGGAACAGGACAGATATGCAGCGCCTTCTTGAATATCACATTGATGAAACCGGGGACGGAATGCGAATCGGCGACTTTCTGCGCGGTATCGGCTACTCCCGTCATATCCTGACGCATCTGAAACGCACGGAGCGCGGCATCCTCTTAAACGGAGTCTGGGCCTATACAAACCAGATTCTGAAGCAAGAAGACGTGCTCCTTGTTTCCATCATTGAAAACGAAGGCTCCGACCAGATTCTTCCCGTTCCCATGGATCTTAAGATCATCTACGAGGACGAAGACCTTCTGGTCATTGACAAGCCTGCTGATATGCCCGTCCACCCGTCCATCAACAATCACGAGAATACGCTGGCAAACGGCATTCTGTACTACTTCTCTTCTCGGGGAATCCCCTATACTTACCGCTGTCTGAACCGCCTCGACCGTGACACAAGCGGACTTCTGATCCTCGCAAAGCACATGGTGAGCGCTTCCCTGCTCTCCGCCATGGCTGTAAAGCGCGAAATCCACCGGGAATATCTGGCCGTCGTCGACGGCATCCTCCCGGAATCAGGCACGATCGACGCGCCGATCACGCGGGTCTGTAATTCCGCGATTATGCGGCAGGTGGATTATGAAAATGGTGAGCGTGCGATTACTCACTATAAGAGAATCTTCTGCGACGGCAGTATTTCCGCGGCTCTCGTCCGCCTCGAAACCGGAAGAACACATCAGATCCGTGTCCATATGAAACACATCGGACATCCACTGCTCGGAGATTTTCTCTACTATCCGGAGTATCTGGAGCGCCCGGACTGCAGAATAAGACGGCAGGCGCTGCACTCCTGCCGTCTGGCCTTTGCCCATCCGATCACGCAGGAGAAGCTTGATTTCCGAGCGGATGTGCCGGAGGATATGAAAGTATTACTGCCAGCAATTTCCTGTTTTTTGCCCTGTTATAAAAATTTTTGTTGAATATATATGAAAAGTGTGATATAGTATTATCAGAAAAGGAAAGCACCCACTCCAAAGTGGATGCTCCCGGTTAAGCCGTTGTCTTTACGGACATCGCCTATCCTGTGGACCAGACAGGATAGGCATTTTTAGCACTACAATCTGGCCCACTAAGGACACATATCAAAGTTATAACTCCTATAGCTTTTTTAATTTTCCGGTATTCTTCACTTGGACAAATCTTTTTCCTTGTGGAATGATTCATATATCAAATCATATATTAATTATCACCTATCTTATCAGTAAATCTTTTATTATCTGATCTCATTTTCAAAAAGATTTCCATCGGATTTCTCTTGTAACTTCTCACATTTCTATGTTATAGTAAGGAGGGTTAATCTTTTTAATGACTGCAAATAACTTCACAACTATTCTGAACCGCCTGTTTCCATGGCGGCGCGCCCGCCTGAATCGCAAGTTTAAGGACCATCTCTTCCGCTTTCTTTTTCGGGAAAAAAGCGAGCTTCTGTCCCTCTACAACGCGGTCAACGGCACAGACTACACGGATCCCGACGCGCTGACCATCATGACCCTGGAAGATGTGATCTATCTCGGGATGAAGAACGACGTCAGTTTCCTGATCGACGGCAGGCTCAGCCTCTATGAGCACCAGAGCAGCATCTGCCCGAACATGCCCCTGCGCGGGCTGTTCTACTTTTCTCAGCTGCTACAGGGCTACGTGGATCAGAACAACCTGAACATTTATTCTTCCACAAAAGTATCCCTCCCCCTGCCGCTTTACATCGTCTTCTATAACGGCACAGGAAACTGCCCGGAGCGCACCGAACTGCTGCTGTCCGACCTGTTTGAAAAAGGAATACGGGAAGACGCCGCGCTGGAATGCCGCGCCGTGGTGCTGAACATCAATGAGGGATACAATGGGGAGATTATGAAAAAGTGCAGGACGCTGGCAGATTATTCCGCTTTCATCCAGCAGATAAGAGAGTTCCAGAAAGCAGGTTTTGACAATCCGCAGGCGGTCGCTTTGGCAATCGACTACTGTATCGAACATGACATACTCGCAGACGTGCTGCGCAAGAACTGTGGGGAGGTGACAGATATGATCCTGACTGTTTACAATGAAAAACTGCATAACAAAACACTCCGAGAGGAGGGACGTGAGGAAGGAATCCGGAAAGGCCGCAGGGAAATAAATGATTTAATTAATCGGCTTCTGGAGGAAGGCCGTATGGACGACCTGAAACGATCCCTAAAGGACAATGCCTTTCAGGAAGCCCTTCTGAAAGAATATGGTCTGGACACAGATGAGCCGGATCCGGACGATCTGTTTCTGTGAGAGTAAGGTATATAGAAATATGTACCCTGTTCTTTTTTCCTTCCGTTTGACCTGTTATAAAATTTTTTGTTGAATGTATATAAAAAATGTAATATAGTATTATCTAAATAGGAAAGCACCCACTCCAATGTGGATGCTCACGGTTAAGCCGTTGTCCTTACGGACACCGCCTATCCTGTAGACCAGACAGGATAGGCATTTTTTCGCTTTTTCTTTCCCTTCTACATTTCCAGTCCTGTTTTTTTACCCCAAACCATATCTCATCCCCGCGGAATATTTCACTGTTCATTGTGAACAAAGTGTTTGGTTCCTGAAATTCAAAAACCATATTGACAACAGTGTGCTAATTGATTATAATGTGTATGTTAATACATCACACTAAAGGAAAGGAGAAAGAAGTTTTGTGAAAATACTGATCTCAAATACTTCTGACACTCCTCTGTACCAGCAAATTAAAGAGCAGATCAAGGACGCCATACTAAAAGAAGAACTGGTTGAGGGGGACGCTCTTCCCTCGATCCGTGCTTTTGCCGAAAATCTGAAGGTCAGCGTCCTGACAATCCGACGGGTATATGAGGAGTTGGAGCAGGAAGGTTTTATCGTAAGCCAGGTAGGAATCGGAACGTTTGTATCTATGAGCAACCTTGAATTGCTCCGCGATTCCAAACGACGACTCGTGGAACAAAAAATGACGGATATGATAAAGACAGCAAAATCGTTAAAAATCAGTAAGGAAGAACTTAATGCCATGATGGATATTCTTTACGAGGAGGATTAAGTTGAAATGAACGATATTCTTACAGTCAGCGGCTTGAACAAGTCGTATGGTGATTTTTCTTTGAAAGACGTAACCTTCTCATTGCCAGAGGGGTGCATTACGGGTTTCATTGGCGTCAATGGGGCCGGTAAGACAACAACGTTGCGGACAATTTTAGGCCTGACAAGCAGGCTGTCCGGCAATATTCAGTTTTTTGGTCTTGATTTTGATAAGCATGAAAGGAAGATTAAAAACCGCATCGGTATTGTCCTGGACGACGGGTGTTTTTATGAAGAGCTTACTTTATCGGAAATGAAGAGTATCCTTTCATCTGCGTACACGTCATGGTCCGAGCAGGATTTTAAACGTTACATGGATCTGTTTTCGCTTGATCCGAAACAAAAGATCAATATGCTCTCCAAAGGCATGCGAATGAAATATGCTCTTGCCCTGGCTCTTTCTCATAATGCGGAGCTTTTGATTATGGACGAGCCGACGAGCGGACTTGATCCTCTGGTCAGAAGCCAGCTTTTAAAAACTCTGATCGAATATATGAAGAACGGGGGCAAAGGCGTCTTCTTTTCCACGCATATTACTTCGGATCTTGAGAAAGCGGCTGATATGCTTATCATGATTGATAACGGGCGTATCGTCTTTCAGGAGGAAAAAGATACCCTGCTTGACACGTACCGGATTGTAAAAGGAGACAGTCAGTATTTAACAGAGGATGTGCGCAAACTCTTTTTATCTGTATCGGAAACAGAATTTGGATTTACAGGAATTACAAAGCAGATATCTGAAGTGCGGTCTTACATTCCTGATGTGATCACAGAACGTCCGTCGATTGAAGATATTATGCTTGGAAATATCGGAGGTGCGAAATGATGGTACTATCTTTATTGAAAAAAGATTTCCTGATTGTTAAGAAATATGTGCTGATCATGCTGTTCGTTATTGTTCTTATTCCGCCGTTCATGCGGTGGCGGACGCCGGAGTTTACAGGAGTTTTAGGATTTATCCTCTCTGTGGTCTTTGCTGTTTTTATGCTGCTGCAGTATGTGTCCCTGAAAGAGTACCAGTTTCCCAAAGCCGCGGCATTGTTGTGTGCCGCGCCGTTCTCCCGGAAAGAGATGGTCTTATCGAAATACCTTTTCTGTATGGCAGTTTATGTGATCTGCTGTATTGTTTTTAAAATTGAGACTCTGCTTATTCCCGGACTGGGGACAGCAGACATAAAAATGTTTGCACTGATGTTTCTTGTAACCGCTGTTTTTATCGGCCTGTATCTGCCCGTACAGTACAAACTTGGGTATGAGAAGACAAAAATTGCTTTTATGGTAATTATCATGGCCTCTCCTGTCATTTTGCCGCTGCTTTTGAGAATGGAAAGTTTTAACCTGGATTTCCTTTCCATGATTTCTCCCTGGCTGATCAGCGGCGGTATTGTCCTAATTGGAGCTGCATTTTTAGCAGCATCGGCATTTTTGTCCATGAAAATTTATGATAAAGCAGACCTGGCATAAAAGAAGGAGGGACTATGGACAGCAACACTATTTTTCTCTATATCATTGCCGGAGCGGCATTGTGCTTTGGTCTGGCAAATGGTATCTTGTTCTTTTTGAAAAAGAACAGGACGGCAAAGACGACCGGCACAGTTACTTCCATCAAAACAACGCTTCCGGAGAGGACGAAGTTCCGCAATGCAAAGTGGGCGGCTGTTTCTTATAAAGTGAATGGAAAAACTTATCAGTCCCAGAATCGGATACAGGTGTCAATGGCGGCGCAGATCGGAACAGTCGTTACCGTGCGTTATGACACGCAGAATCCGGAGAAATTGTATCATTTCTCAGTTTCAAGGATTGTTGTATCCTTTTTGATTGCCGCTGTCTGTATTGCGGCGGCTGTATTCCATCTCGTATGAAAAAATCGAACAGGAGGCGGTTTCACCTCCTGCTCGTCTACGCGTCCGTAAAATTCAAAGTAGTTATTCATCAAACAAATTTAACAGCCGTTCCGTATACAATCACCTCTGCGGCGCCCTGCATTACGGAAGATGACGCATAGCGGATATTTACTATGGCATCCGCTCCCAGCGCCTCAGCTTCCTCGACCATCCTCTTGGTCGCGAGCGCTCTTGCATCGTTCATCATCTCATTGTATGCTTTTAATTCGCCGCCTACCAGATTCTTAAAGCCCTGTGTAATATCTTTTCCAATGTTTTTGGTCTGGATCGTGCTGCCTTTAACAATGGTCAGCATTTCAAGTTCTTTGCCGTTGATATAATCAGTATTTACTAAGATCATCTTCTTCTCCTTTCTTTATCTCATTTATTCTTTCCATGCAGACTTTAATCATCACTGCCGCCAGAGCAAGAGGAATTATACCCAGCGCGTACTTCCATACACCGTCAAATATCGTGATCAGGAGACAGAAATAAGCAATGTAATAAAGTACCAGGATAACGGAAATCAGAATCGGCGCGATCATTTTCCTTCCGTGTAATCCCATTTTTATCACCTCCCAGGGAACTGCATTTTTATAAGCAGGCAATTTCATATTGCGGGTTCCACCATAATGAAAAGCAGCAGAGAAATCCGAAGAGCGTTCGCATATTTATTTATGGTAAGGTTCATGATGTATAATCCGAAAACTTCGGTAGATCTGCTCCAGAAGAATCATCCGCATCAGCTGGTGCGGAAACGTCATTCTGGAAAAACTCAGCTTCCAGTCGGCGCGCCGCAGTACCTTCTCAGAGAGTCCGAGTGAGCCGCCGATCACGAAGACAATACTGCTCTCGCCCTGCACGCCAAGTTTCTCAATCCTGGCGGCAAGCTGCGGGGAATCCATCATCTCCCCCTCGATCGCGAGCGCGGTTACATAATCGCCGCTTCGTATGCGGGCGAGTATCCGCTCGCCTTCTACGTCTTTAATCTGCTGTTCCAGAGCCTCGGATGCTCCGTCCGGTGTTTTCTCGTCTGCCACTTCGATTAGTTCGACTTTGCAGTACCGTCCCAGTCTCTTTGCGTATTCCGAGATTCCGTCCCGCAGATATTTTTCCTTGAGTTTTCCGACCGATATCACTGTGATCTTCATAATTATTCCTCTTATGTTATCGTTTCAGCTGCTTCAATCGTTCTTTGTCGATTGCTGGTACGCGATATGACTCACGGATTTTCTGTATCGTTTTGTTATGCGTGAAAACATCCAGGGTTTCTCTTTTAAGAAAAGCTTCCGTCTCCTGCGGAAAACGCACATACCACGACGAGAGCGCCCAAGCCACAGCCATCCGGACATAGAACGGAGCTTCCTTTTTCTGTGCGGCGTCAGAGGCAGAACCGCTGTTTTTTTCCCACGGATAATCCGGCCTGAAAATCCTCTCGTACGCTTCAAACTGAAGTTCCCGGTACGGTTCCTCCAGAAAATGATCCATCATGCACACAATCGCAAAACGAACTTCAAACTCCCGCCCGCCATCCAGATATGAGCGGATAAAATTCAGCCAGTATTCAGGATCCCGGTGCATAAACTTAAATGTACTGCAGCAGCAGTCGCAGACTGCCCAGTTATTGATCCGAGGCACAAAGTCTGCCATGTACTTTGCGCGGGTTTCCAGATCCATCTTTGCGTAACCAGTCACCAGTCCGCGCAGCATCAGTTCCTCATAACAGCCATCGTCAGCTCCGGCGAGAAAAGATTCCCAGTCATCTTTTGCGATTTTCCTGGCAATCTCCCTGCACTTTGGCATCCGGACGCCGAGCATCGACGTAAGTCCCGGGACAAGTGACTGATGAAAATTTTTGTACTGATTCTCAGCGGAAGCAAGAAGCTCTGCCCTGGTCCATTCTAAAATATCCATCAGCAATCACTCCAGCCCCGCAAAGAACAATTCGTAAAAGTCGTCCTCTCCCTCCAGCATCGGGGAGTTCTCTCCGCCGCCGTTTGTGCTGCGCCGCATCGAGGCATAAAATTCCTCCCCCGCATTGATCAGATCCATGGGATAGATCTCATACCCCAGTTCCCGGCTCGCTTTGCAGAAAGCATCCAGAGGATCCTCTGCTTTTCGTGCCGCAAACAGTTTCTTTTTGACATCTTCTTCTCTTCTGGCTCTGCGCGCCAGCTCATCCAGATATTCTACTGTACTCATTTCAGATAACCTCACAAAACAATTTATAAGTCATTTTCCGCTCAGAAGTTTAGATTGCCTTCTCCTTCCACTTTCCTCTGCGATAGAAAAATGCTGTGATAAGCGCGCCCAATATCCACGATACCAGCAGGGAGATGAAAATACACTCTCTCCGCCCGTTCGGAAGTTCCGGGGTGCGTGTAAGCCATGAGATTCCATACGCGAGCGGCACACGGATCAGCACGGTCGTCGCGAGGGAGATCCACATCGGAGTCATCGTGTCCCCGGCTCCTCGCATAACGCCGGAAAGACTCTGCGTAACGGCCATCGCTATGTAGCCGACCGCGAGTATCCGCATCATGCTCATGCTGAGATCGACCAGTTCATCGGTCTCTGTAAAAATCGCCATCAGATATTTTCCAAAGATCAGGATCAGAGCAGTGATGATGGCGGAACAGACCACGGCCATCAGTGTTCCCTGTTTTGCGCCGCTTGAGACGCGGTCCAGTTTACGCGCGCCTACATTCTGCCCGGCGTATGTCGTCATGGCTGTGCCGAACGAGAAGTTCGGCATCATCGCGAAACCGTCGACACGCATGATGATAACGTTCGCGGCGATAAACATTTCTCCGAAGCTGTTTGTCAGAGACTGCACGACGATCATCGCCATGGAAAAAATCGCCTGCGTCATACCGGACGGGAGTCCCAGGCGGATGATTGTCCATGCGTGGGACTTTTTCATTTTCAGATAACGCAGCTTCAGATCGAAAAGATCCGTCATATGCGCAAGTTTTCTCATGCAGAGGATCGCGGAAATGGCCTGCGCGATTGCGGTCGCGAGCGCCACACCGGCAACTCCCATCTTGAACACCGCGACAAACGTCAGATCAAGGAAGATATTCAGAACAGTCGCGATCAGCAGATAGACGAGCGCGGATACAGAATCGCCAAGTCCCCTCAGGATTCCGCCGAGGATATTATAGTAGGAAAGACCGGCGACCCCCACCATCAGAATGATCAGATAGGAGGTACACCAGTCAATGATTGAGTCCGGCGTATTCAGAAGTTCAAGAAGCGGGCGGGTGACGAGCGGTCCGACGATCATCAGGAACAGGGAAGTGATCGCGTTCAGTGTGATACAGCAGCCGATTGTCCCTGAGAGGGCCTCCCGGTCCTTCGCGCCGAAATACTGGGATACCATGATCCCGGCTCCGACTGAGATTCCGAGAAATAAAACGATCAGCAGGTTCAGAATCGGACTGGCGCTGCCTACCGCGGCCAGCGCGTTGTCCCCCACATAACGCCCTACCACGATGCTGTCCACCGTATTGTAAAGCTGCTGCGCAATGTTTCCGATCAGCATGGGGACTGTAAAGATAAGAATTTTCTTCCACGGCGCGCCTTCCGTCATGTCAGATGGGGCAAATAATTCTTTTAACATCTTATCATCTCCTGTACATTTAAATTTTGTAAAATTTTTTGTAAATTTACAGCTTTCCCCATCATAACATACGGAATCGAAATCAGCAAGCACTACGTAAATCTTCTCTTAATCTCCTCAAATTTCTCCGCCGTCAGAAGCGCGTCCTCCCTGCGCCCCTGGAAATGGACGATGTAGGTCCATCTGCCGTACGGCTCAATTTTCCGGATTCGGGAGAGATTGATGATATAGGATTTATGGCTGCGCAGAAACTGGTCCGGATTCAGTTTCTTCTCAAGCTCGGAGAGCTTCGCGGAGGTCACATAGCTGTCTGTCTCGGTGTAGATCACAGTCGAATTGTTTTCCCGCTGAATCAGGATAATATCCGGAATGTTGATGAAGCTCATGCTCTCCTTCCCCTTGACGAGAAGCTTATCCTGACGGTATACAGACTTCACGATGCGTTCCTCCTGCTCGAAAGGGGAAGCAGAGCCAAGCGACTGGATCCGGTTCAGCGTGCGGTTCACCCGCTCAAGATCGAACGGCTTTACCAGATAGTCAAACGCGTAAAGCTCAAAAGCTTCCGGCATGTACTCCGCGTGAGCTGTCGCGAAGATAATCTTGACCTTCGGGTCCAGATCCGTCAGAATCCTCGCGCACTCGATGCCGCTGCTTCCCTTGATCGCGATATCAAGGAACACGACCTCCGGTTTCTGACGCCGGAATTCGATCACTGCTTCGGCGAGCTCCTCGCACTCGGCCACCACCTGAAAATCTTCATGTTTTTCTATGATTTTTCTGAGAAGCAGGCGCATGCCTGCTTCATCTTCAATCAGCATTACTTTGATTGCCATACTGCTTCCCCTTATATCGCTCCATCCGTTCTCTGCGGCGCTTTCGTGAGACCGGTTCACCAAGGATTTCCGCCCAGAGAACCGCTTTCTGCAGTTCTCTGGCATCTGTAACTTTGAAAGAATCCAGACACACTGTGTCAGATGATGCCGCCTGACGGCCGGTCTTTTTTTTGCTCACATGATCCTGCTCGTTTTCCTGCAGGATTCTTGCTTCTTTGATCTCCGGGGAGGAACCTGTGCCCCCGGGTTCCTCCTCAAAAAGCTGCTGCGCTGCCTTTTTTAGTTTTTTGCCGGCAGATTTGCCATCCTGACTTTTTCCGCCTTTTTTCTTTTTTGCTTTTTTAACCGAAGACGCTGCAGGATTCACGGCAGGTTTCGGATTCAGCATCGCATTTTGGGTGCGAATACTGGAAAGACTCTGCATCGTCGCATTTATCTGCCCAAGATTCCCGAGGGAAAATCCAGCCATTCTCATTTTATTCTTCCTCCCTCTGCCGTTGTGCTGTTCATTATGACTTCGTCGTGTCGGCTTTTCCTGTTCCCGCATCCCCGATGGTCTGTCTCATCTCGGTATCTGCTCTCAGGTTCTGCAGCTCATAGTAGTCCATGACTCCGAGCTTTCCCTCACGCAGCGCGTAGGCCATGGCCTTCGGCACTTCCGCTTCAGCCTCGACAACGTATGCGCGCATTTCCTGTTCTTTCGCGACAGCCATTGCACGCCGCTCTTCCGCTTTTGCCTGAGCGATATTCTTATCTGCCTCGGCCTGCAGGCTCTGCAGCTGGGCGCCGATGTTTCTTCCGACATCGATGTCCGCGATATCGATGGACAGAATCTCAAACGCTGTGCCAGAATCAAGTCCCTTGCTGAGCACACGTTTGGAAATATCATCCGGATTCTCGAGCACTTCTTTGTGTGACATCGCGGAACCGACCGTCGTTACGATTCCTTCACCGATTCTCGCGAGCACGGTCGCCTCGCCGGCGCCTCCGACAAGCCGCTCCAGATCGGCCCTGACAGTCACTCTGGCCTTTACAAGCAGTTCGATTCCGTCTTTTGCGACAGCGGAGACGTTTGTCGTCTCAATAACTTTCGGGTTGACGCTCATTCGAACCGCTTCCAGAACATTCCTTCCCGCCAGATCGATCGCCGCGGCTTTTTCAAACTGCAGTTCGATGCCGGCGCGCTCCGAAGCGATCAGCGCATTCACGACATTGTCAACATTTCCGCCTGCCAGATAATGAGCTTCCAGCTGATTCACGCCAAGGTCAAGTCCCGCTTTGCGCGCTTTAATCAGCGGCATGACGATCTTTGCTGGCTTTACACGCCGCAGCCGCATGCCGATCATGTTGAAAATACTGATCCGCACGTTGGCGGCGAGCGATGATACCCACAGCCCGACCGGCACAAACATGAAAAACAGAATGACCAGTAGTCCGATGATTCCCAATACAACAATCAGTAAAATTTTTTCCATATAGATTCCCCTCTCTCTCCTTGCTAAATTATTAAAATTATTTCAGTTTCCGCTGCTTCCGTTCTTTTACGACAAGTCTGGCGCCTTCCACCTTCACGATCTCAATCTGCGTTCCCGCGGATATGTACATTCCTTCCGAGACGACATCAAAACTGACATCATCAAAGGATGCAACTCCGGACGGCCTGAGATCCGTGGACGCGACGCCCTGCTTTCCAAGCAGATAGTTCAGGTCGCTCGAGCTTAAATATCCATCCGCTTTCTTCTGCTCATCTTCGAGGATGATCGGTGTTTTCAGCTTCCCTTTTGACAAAAGCCATAAAATCACCGCCATCAGAATGCCAAGCAGGGCCAGAATCGCGATCGTAAAGAATGCCGCCTCGACTGCCGAGTCCGCCAGCAGAAATACCCCGATGATCAGACAGGCGATTCCGCTGATTCCCGGAACTGAGAATCCGGGGAGAACCATCTCGATTCCCACCAGCACAAAACCCGCGATCAGTAAAACAATTCCAATCAGTGTCATATGGTCCATCGGCATTTTCTCCTTTCTTCTTTTTTGCAGATAGTGGAGGAATCTTATTCCAGCGGCAACGATTCATCGCATACTGTATGTGTCTGGAATCAGGATTTTTCATTCCCCATCCATCTGCTGATGGTAAGATTCTACCGCATTTTTCAAAAAACAAAAGAGATAATCCACCATTTATACAAAAATCGCTCCAACCTGTCAGAATTTTTCTCTGAAATGACAAGAAAACAACGCTCCCACGCAGCAGGCAAATGCGATGCGGAGGATGAATGTTTACAGATCCTGCCGTTTTCTGCGCGGGACGACAAACCAGAACGTCGTCTCTTCCTTGCTGCTCTCAAACCAGATCCGTCCTCCGGCATCGTTCAGGACAGCAGAGACGATCGCAAGACCCATCCCGTGTCCTTCTTCCTTCTTCGTCGTATAGCCCTGTCGGAAGATCAGTTTTTGCTGGGCCGGCGTAATCTCGGGACCGTTATTCTGTACCATGGCCAGATACTCGTCGTCCTCCTCTTCAAGACGCACCGTAATCTTCTTTTCCCCTTCCGTCTGCAGAACCGCGGTTGCCGCATTGTCGATCAAATTGGAAAGTATCTTGCAGTATTCCCATGGTTCCATCACAAGTTCTGAGAGCTGAGTCGTCACTTCAAGATAAAAATCGATTCCCTGTTGTTCGGAAGATTCCATCTTCGCCTGCAAAAGTGCGTTTACCGCAGGCTCGGCGGTTCGCAGCGCGAGATTGACCTTCATGATATCCTTGAATACTGGCCGCAGATAACTGGCGGCTTCCTCATACTCTCCAAGCTCCAGCAGGCCGTAGACTACCTGCATATGGTTCAGATAATCGTGCCGCTGCGCACGCAGACGCAGATTGAGCTGTTCCAGATTTTCCATGCTTTCGCGGTAACTGTTGCGCTCATAGATCCGCAGCGAGAACAGACCGGCCGCCGAAAGTATGCTGCAAAGCAGTACCAGACAGAGGGCCAGCTCCGCAAACTGCGCGGAATACTGAACCCAGCCGGCGAGAAAGCCCGCCAGCAGGAAAATACCGACAAGAAACTGAACCAGATCGACAAGCATCAGCATCAGGGCGGGTTTTCGTACAGACATTGTGTATTCCTCCATTATTTAAAAATGCCTCTGGTAGACCAATTCCCCCTTTCCCCCATTCATGGAGGAAGAAGGTACTTTTTGCGCGCGAGCAGACTGCGAAGCAGCAGATTCCTTTCTGCGAGCTGCGCACCCGGCCGGAAGCTTTTTATGTCACAGGACGAAATTTCCTGTAAATCGAGTAGGAGGCGGTTTTTCCTCCTGCTCGTCTGCGCGGCCCAGGTGCTGCGT
>CANQAR010000098.1 GCA_947588845.1 uncultured Lachnospiraceae bacterium | reverse complement strand
GCAGATTGCTCAGAAAAGTAATGTAGGATCTCTTATCGGCGTCCGTTATGAAATCTCTGTGAAAAATAAAATCCCATCGCACAATACACTCCTTACTGTCATCTGCTTTGCCGGACTCTTTCAATCCGACAACTGTGTTTTTTGCTCTGTTCTTCATAGCTGATACCGACCAGCAGGATATCGCCTCCGTAATCCCGAAGCGCCATCGGATAATTCCGTTCCTTAACTTGACGAATCGCTCCGCCCACCTCCTTATCCCACTTCAATTCAATCAAAAGCAGCGGCAGATCTGAATTTCTCTTCGGGAAATACACAATGTCCGCATATCCTTTTCCGGAAGGCAGTTCCTCAAACCGCAAATATTCATCCATGCAGCAAAGATAAGCGAAACGGATCACACTGCGAAGCGCCTGCTCATTGTTATAAAAAAGCGGTGCCGCTCCCATCGCGTGGGCTTCCTCGATCGCTGCCGCCACCGCCTCTTCATTTCCCTGCAGCGTTTGTTCCAGCAGTCGGTCCGAATTACGGATCATTTTCGCCACTTCTCTATGTCTGCCGGTTGTAACTGCCAGCAAAAACTCCTGCCGCACCTCCTCGTTTGGAATAAAGACAGCCTGCTCTTCAGCATCATACGTCAGGTATCCCAGGTGAACCAGAAGCGTCAGTACATCATCCTTTACTTTTATGCTGGTCATATCATTCTGAAAAGAACCTGCGTTGATTTTGATATGTCCTCCGCCGAGCATCTGGATAATGGCCTCTTTCAGACCATCCTCGTTCAGTTCAATATAAATTTTAAGCGATTCATACGTTTCCGTCCGGGTCCAGTAGCTCCCGAATTCTTCGTTTTTGATCGCCTCCATTACGGATTCAGGATTATACACGGATTTCAGGCGGCGGAAGGAATATCCATCGTACCAGAATTTCATCTTCTGGAAATCCATCCCGTTCTCCCTGCACAATTCCTTTACCTCATCCTCCGTAAATCCCGTAAACCTGGCAAGTTTTCTGGGCGCGATCATCGTATATTCGCGAAAATCTGACACTGCGGACTGATGCCCGTATTTTTTGATCGGTAAGATTCCTGTCATGTAGGCCGCCTCGATCATTTTATCTGTCTGTCCGCTGTTCTTAAACAGACCCCTCAGAAAATAAATATATTCTTTGTGCAGCTCCGGATCCTCCTTCGCCTCGCGAAACAGGGCATCCCACTCATCGATAATCACAATAAATTTATTTCCTGTCGCTTCCGCCACGCTATAAAGCATATCGGAAAGAGCAGCTTCTTGTTTCACATCCGGATACGCCTGATGAACCTCCTCGGTAACCAGCGCGTTAATATCCTTCACAACACTTCTGATATCCGGCGCGCGCGATATAAAATGCGTAATATCCAGACAGATCACATCATATTTATTCAGATGTCTTTCAAAGGACTCATCCTTCGTGATTCTGTATTTCTCAAACAAAGCGCGCGAATCACAGCTTTTGTCATAATAAGCGCACAGCATTTTTGCCGCGAAGGACTTTCCGAAACGGCGCGGCCTGCTGACGCAGGTAAGTTTGTCGGTCGTCCCAAGCGTGCCGTTAATAAACGCGATCAGCTCCGTCTTGTCCACATACATCCCTTTGGTCACCGCCGTGAAGCCGGCGTTGCCCACATTCAGATATCTGCCCATGCCTGCGCCCCCTTCCATGTACTTACTCATATACGACACTTAAATTTATTCAGCTTCTTTCACCTTTCTCATCGCCTCACAGAATTTATCCATCAGTTCTCTGTTTGGAATACTGACCATGCCATTTTCAAAACTCAGAAAACCGTATACCACCATTGCTGAGAAGATCTCGTCTTTTGTGGTCAGATTCATGGAGGAAGCCGCATTTTTTACTTTATTAATATTTTAAAAAAATATTCTGTTTTTTCATAAAACTTATCACGAAGTTTTATTATAGTCAACACAACAGTTACAATTTCCATCGGCAGAATTCAAAACTCGCTTGCGAGTTTTGCACGCGGGATTCGGTTCTGCGTCAGCAGACATCTTCAGCTCCGAATCCCTGTGCATACTTGCGGAGCGTATATCAGGACAGAATCCGTTCCACTGCGTATTGCGTCAGCCGGGGGGTTCTCTCATATAGATCTTCTTTCAGAATCCGCTCGCCTGTCTTATGGACATCTTTTCCCCTGGGGCCAATATTGATGCATGGCATGGAAATCTCCTCAATCTCACAAAAGGGGATATCATAGATATGTCCGAACAGGGGCATGGAATTTTCCAGTTCCTGAATAATTTCGCTGCTTCCGGATATACTGGTATAGCTTAAATCGGAGATCCCCGGATAATAATATTCCATATCATACTGCTGTCCCCATCTGTCCGCGGCAAACCGGATGAGATCATCCGGAAGAGTCCGGACATCATCGGCAAGTTCCGGCAGGAAAGCGTTGCAGACACTTGGATAATAAGGCGGAATCAGCCCGTAAACAATCCTGGGTGACAGGCGGTCATCGATATAATCATAAATATAATCCACAAGAGCAAAATTACAGTCTGCCAGCGTGACACGATCTTCTTCCAATTCTTTTTTCAGCTCCTGGACTTTAGCAGCATATCCAGTCCGGAATTTCCCGCCATGGAGATTGAGAGCTTCCTGGTATAATTCCCCGAATGTCATTACTTTCCCCTTCCAGGAAAGTCTGGCCGGCGGCAGACCGTTCCTGACCCGGCAGGCGGCGTATCTCTCGCTGATCTGTTCCAGAACAGCATCCAGGCTGTCTTCGCAGATCACCCGGATTCTCCTCAAAATCTCATCCGGAGTCTGACTGAAAGTGATCACACTGATGTAACCAACCGAAGTTACAGGCAGGGATACATCATACTGGAGCTTTCGGTCCTTCAGATACAGCCAGGCAGGAGGCGGCGACAGTTCGCCTCTTACCGCATCTGAAAAATCCGGATTCAGTTCCATGCGGCGAACCAGTTCACTTATGATTCCCAGTGAGTTGACCCCCTCAAATGGGTTTCCGGCGTGGGCCGGCACGCCTCTGACATGGAAGAAAGGCATCATCTTTCCAGCGGAACCGATGGAAAATACGCCGTGTTCTGCGGAACTGCCGAACTGGGGTTCTGTGTTAATCATCAGACGGAACTTCAGATTATATTTTTGTTTCATCTGTGCCAGGAGAACCGCTCCGGCCCTCATACCGGCAGAAAGATTCTCTTCATCAGGCACGGCCATGATGATCAGAGTACCGGTCAAAGCTTCCGGGTTCTCCAGGATCAGCTGGCCGTAACGGCGCAGAAGTGCCATCTGGATGGAAGCGCCTCCTTTCATATCACAGGTGCCCCGGCCAAACACATAGCCGCCAGACTCCAGATCCTCGCGGATCTCTCCGGGAAGAGTATCTTTCATCTGCCAGAGTTCCTGTTCCAGTTCATCCGGAGAAAAAGCAAGAGGTCTAAGCAGTTTATAATCCTCCGTCGTTACGACGTCATTGTGATGGACAAAAACAACCGTATCATTGCCTGTGCCCCGAACCATGGCGAAAGCCGTGCCTCGGCCGTAAGGGTCGCCGGGAATCAGGAAGGAGCCCACACAATCCGGATGCTTTTGCCAATAGGGCTGCCTTTTAAAAAAAGTAACAAAATACTGCTCCGCATCCCGTTCTCCCCGGGAGCCGGTAATGCTCTCAGCCCTCAGATATCCGTAGAGGATTTCTTTGATCTCCTGCTCAATGCCATCCAGGAGTTTCTCACTATGTTTCATGAAATGCGACCTTCTTTCTGTCTGACCAGTACAACTCTGCACTAATGATCGGGTAACAGGAGCCTGAATTTTGGGGCGGTACCGCGCCGCTGTCAGGCCCCCGGCACAGGTTTCTTCTGTAATTTTATCAGTATGTCTGATAAAAAGTCAATTCTCAGAAAAATATTGCCGGGAGTCTGACTACTGATGTGTGAATCATAATTTTTTTATTTCTTCCGTTTTATTTTATTCTTATTATGTGCATAGTGTTGATTATATGATATACTTACAGGACAAGAATACTCTCATACCAGTAACCAGGAAAGGAGTGTTATTATGCCATTAGCTCAGGCAAAGCTTTACACAGAAGATGATTATTACAACCTGCCGGAAAATATCCGGGCTGAACTGGTCGACGGCCGGCTGATTTATAATCAGGCCGCACCTTCCAGAATCCACCAGACAATACTCATGGAGCTTTCTGGAACAATCCGGGACTATATCAGGTCTCAAAAAGGTCTCTGCCGTGTTTACCCTGCCCCGTTTGCTGTTAAACTGTTCGACGACGGGAAAAATATTGTGGAACCGGACATAAGCGTCATATGCGACCGCAGAAAACTCACGGACAGAGGATGTACCGGAGCCCCTGACTGGATCATCGAGATTGTATCACCCAGCAGCCGCACCATGGATTACTACAGCAAGCTGTTTAAATACCGGACAGCAGGAGTCCGGGAATACTGGATTGTTGACCCTGAAAGAAATCTGACAACTGTCTACGATTTTCAGAATGACCACGCTGACAATTACACATTTGCTGATGACATCCCGGCGGGCATTTACCCGGGATTTTCTATCAACCTTTCCCTGCTGGATATATAAACCTGTCCGACAGAAAAAATATTAAAGAAACCCTGTTCTTTTTACAGTCCGATTTATTCCGTATTATGACAAATGCGGAAATGTTCTGGACATCTGACCTGACGATGAATTTGAAGATTACGACGATTATGACAATGAGGTCATCCAATGGTTTACATGCGATAACCTGATTCGTTCAGATTTTGGATATTTTAAACATTAATTACCTCTGCAAAAAGAGAGATGTACGCACCACACGGTGTGGGAAACAGGAGGCTGTTTTGAAAAAAGATAACTTTTCGGATTACCCGCGGATATGGGACAAGCCTGTTTTCAGGCTGTTTTTCATCTGTATTGCAATCGTGGCGGCAGCGGTTCTCGGAATCCTGATCTACCGGAAACATACAGATAATATGGAGCGAGCCTCCCGTCTGAAGGACAGCATCGCCAGAGAACGCGAGGCAGCCCAGTCAGAAGAAGAGATGTTTGATTCTCTGTTTGCCCGGTACGAGCAGGCAGTTCATTCCGCCTTTCCCGGAATCATATGCTGGGGAGACGGCCTGACCGCAGGCGTCGGCGGAAACGGAACTACTTATCCTCTTGTCCTTGAACGGCAGATCAGAAGAAATCTGATCGACGCATTTTCGATAGAGGACGCCGCAGGACTGGAGTTCAGGGACGGTTCCTGGATGAAGACTTATCGCCTTTCCGTCCCGAAGGTTCTCAATATGGGGGCCGAGGGCGAAAGTACGGATACTATCCTGGGCCGCAGCGGAGTCGTACCATTCGTGACCGCGGAAACTCTGGATATTCCGTCCGGCGTTAATTCTGTTCCGATCTCACTGATTTCCTCCAATGGAAATGCCGTCGCGCCGCTGCTGCAGAGTACGGCAGGAATGACTTATGTTGAGATCTCCGGAATAGAGGGAATTATCACAATTGAAAAAGAGATCGACTCCGGAAGCATGTTTGACTATCATTTCGCAAGATCAGCCCCCGGAGAACCTGTAAAGGCCGCCGCCGGTACGGAAATCATTACCGAAGGATCCCAGATGGGCCTTGATTATCTGCCGGTAATCTTTATTGGACTGGATGGAGGCTTTGAAGATCCTTCGGATCTGATCCGGCAGCAGCGTGCTCTGATCGAACGGCAGGAGGAAAACGGGGATCATTTTATCGTGATCGGCCTTCATACGGGCACCGCAAAAGAGCAGGCTGCGCTTGAGGAAGCAATGGAATCCGAATACGGTGACAAATATATCAATCTCAGAGAATATATGTGCGGTCAGGGAATGGAAGATCTGAGCAGGCTGACCAACGGAAAAGTCACACCTGCAGCAAAAGATGAAGAAATGATATCCGCCGGCATGACGCCGTCCTGCGTACTGAACGGGGATGGAATACATTTCAACCGGTACGGGTATGAACTGCTGGGAAGATTGGTCTATGACCGTATGGACGCGCTCGGATATTTTGATGAGCTGAAAGATGCGCTGGGGATAACCGCCGCCGAATAACTACAGTACCCCTGGCATCATATAATAAATTAAGATCTTTTCTTTTGGAGTATCTGTGAACGACCAGAAAATCGAAAATCTTTTAAATCTTGCATTGGATGTGACAGAAACCGAACGTGAAAAATCAGAGAGTCTTGACGTCGGATACGACGCCGAAACCCGGACCTGGCAGGTGATCGTGCGGTATCACGGCGACCTGCTGAAAACCGTGCGCTCTGAGTGGGAAGTTACGCTGCTCACCGGCGGTTACGCGATTGTCCGCCTGCCACAGACAGAAGTGAACCTGCTCGCGTCGCTTCCTGAAATCGAATATGTCGAAAAACCGAAACTCCTGTACTTTTCCGTAGATCAGGGCAGGGCATCTTCCTGCGTATCGGCACTGCAGACACCGCAGTATGATCTTTTGGGAACAGGTCTACTTGTGGCAGTCATCGATTCCGGCGTGGATTACTTCCACCCGGATTTCAGAAATGAGGACGGCAGCTCCCGGATTCTGGCGATCTGGGACCAGACGGCATGCAATACCGGCGCTTTACCCTCTCCGGGCAGCAGCACACATCGGCCTGCCGTACCTCAGCCGGATCTTCCCTCCACGAAGCAGGTTCCCTCTGAATCTCAGGCGGATTTTTCCCTCCGCGGGCAGATCCCTCTTCCCTCCTCGAAGCAGGTTTCCTCTGAATCTCAGACGGATTTTTCCCTCCGCGGGCAGATCCCTCTTCCCTCCGCGGAGCAGATTTCCTCCGGATTTCAAATGGATTTTTCCGCTTCGGAAGCCGCGCAGACATTCTCGTATGCTCCTCCTGCCGGCTTCTCGCAGGGAATTGAATACACGAAAGAAATGATCGACGCCGCACTCGCCGCGGACAGCCGGGCTGCTGCACTGCAGATCGTACCGGAACAGGATGCCAGCGGGCATGGAACAAACGTACTCGGAATTGCCGCGGGCAATGGAACGGCTTCCGGAGGCAGATACCGCGGGATGGCTCCGCAGGCCAGCCTTCTCGTGGTAAAACTCGGCAATCCCGAAGAAGGCGGCTTCCCGCGCACAGCGGAAGTCATGCAGGCCGTCGAATATGTCATTCGAAAGGCACAGGAACTTGGTATGCCGGCTGCGGTCAATCTGAGCTTTGGCAACACATACGGTTCTCATCTCGGTACCTCCCTGCTCGAAACTTACCTCAATATGATGGCCGACCGATGGAAAACGGTTATCGTCGCCGGAACCGGAAACGAGGGAAATTCCGCAGGACATTTTTCAGCAAATCTGGAAACCTGGACCGGACCGGGAAGCGCCTCCGAAACCGGAATTCTGACTTCTGCCGAAGTCATTCCCCCGGATCGGACACAGACTTTGATCCGCTCTCTGGACGCAGATGGGATCGTTCCCCCGACCAGAACACAGACCCCGATCCCTTCCCTGGACACAGCCGGAGCCGTTCCCCAGGACCAGACACAGACCTTGATCCCTTCCCTGGGCGCAGACGGAACCGTTCCCCCCATCAGGACACCGACCTCGGTCTGTTCCCTGGCTGCTGCCGATATTGACCCCCTCAACTGGACGCAAACTCCAGCCAAACCGACCTCCCCTCTCACCGTCGAATTCGCCATCAGCGACTATGAACCCACCATGAATCTGCAGCTCTGGAAAAACTACGCCGACGAATTTTCAATCACACTGACCCATCCAAACGGAGAGAGCGCCGGCCCGTTTGGTCGTGAAACACAGGCCGGGAAAAACATCTCAAACCTGGACAGCGAAGATTCTCCGACATCCGCAAAAAATGTTCCTCCTGCTCCAGGATCTGAACCACGTCCCCGACAAAACGATCCCGTAACCTCCCGTTACCGTCTCGGAAATACGGAACTTCTGGTCTATTACGGACAGCCCAGTCCCTACCAGGGACGACAGGAAATCTACTTTGAATTTCTCCCGGCGGATACCTACCTTGACTCCGGTATCTGGAAGCTTACCATCGAACCGCGGCGCATCGTTTCCGGAGAATTTGACATCTGGATGCCCGACTCTCGCGCTCGAAATGAAGCAACCCGCTTTCTCCGCCCGACACCGGATACAACACTCACGATCCCGTCGACCGCTTCCCGCCTGATCGCCGTTGGCGCCTACGATTCCCGCCGCATGACATATGCTTCTTTTTCCGGCCGCGGACGCAAAACGGAACCTTTCTGTATCCGCCCTGATCTTGTCGCTCCCGGCGTCGATCTCACGACCACAGCGCCCGGCGGAGGCTATACTACAGTCAGCGGAACCTCTCTTGCGGCTCCGTTCGTGACCGGCGCGGCCGCCCTGCTGATGGAATGGGGCATCGTAAAAGGAAACGACCCCTACCTGTACGGCGAAAAACTGCGGGCGTCGCTGAACCGCGGCGCGAGGCAGCTGGCTGCCGAGAGAGTTTACCCCAATCCCCGGATCGGATACGGAGCGCTGTGCGTGCGGGACAGCCTGCCCAAATAACTTACTTCTTCTTCGTCACTTTTACATTCTCCGCCCCAAACAGCTCCTTCAGCCGTCCCACCAGAGCCTCGTCCGCCTGCACGGTCCAGTTCTCCCCCAGGCGGCGCAGCGCTCTCGGACTCCGCACATAGATCGCCACGTAATCTCTGCCCTCCGAATTTCGCAGGACATCAAACAGCTTATCCTCGTTCGCATAGTAATCATTTTTTGTAGCAAACTGAATCCAGAGCTCCTGCGGCGCATCCGGCATTTCCATTTTTTCCGGCTTACCCTCAAACGGCCATATTTTCTCACAGATCAGCCAGCTCGCTCTTTCATCCATCGCGCTGACACGACCGCTCACAAATACCCTGCTCTCTTCCGCGAGCAGATTCAGATTCCGTTCATAATCCTGTGGGAAAACAAGCACACGCATGCTGCCGACCAGATCTTCCAGCGTCAGATACGCCATTGTCTTGTTGTTCTTTGTATATTTGATCGTCTTGTCCGTGATCATTCCCCCGACGACTGCTTTGTCTCCATCCGAAACCCTCGTTCTCCCGGTATCCTCATCAATGTCAAAGTCCGTCGTCACGTTCGTAATTTTGCTGCGCCACAGCTGTTCATATTTTTCAAGCGGATGACCGCTGACATAAACTCCGAGCACCTCTTTCTCAAATATAAGAAGCTGTTCTTTGTCAAATTCTCCGACGTCCGGCAGCTGCACTTCGAACTCCTTCTTGTCCTCCTCTCCCATCAGATCAAACAGCGACATCTGTCCGGTAATGGAATTTTTCTTATCCTGAACTGAGCGCTCCAGTATGCCGGCATAAACCTGCATGAGCTGTCTGCGCGTCCCTCCGAGACAGTCAAAAGCACCTGCCTTGATAAAATTCTCAATGGTATTCCGCCTGACATCCATATTGACTGTCCGGTCGATAAAATCTTTGATATTCCTGAAAGGCCCGGCAAGTTCACGCTCAGCGACAATGTTGTCGATCACCGTCCTGCCGATGCTCTTGATCGCGGACAGTCCGTAGCGGATATCCCGGCCCTGCACCGAAAATCCCGCCTCGCCGAGATTGATATTCGGCGGCTGAAGACCGATCCCCATCTGCCGGCAGGTCAGAATATACTCCGCCACTTTTGTCGGCGCGTCTATGACAGAAGTCATAAGAGCCGCCATAAATTCCACCGGATAATAATATTTCAGCCAGGCCGTCTGGTACGTCACCACGGCATAGGCGGCGCCGTGCGACTTATTGAACGCATACCGCGCGAAATCCGTCATCTCGTCAAAAATCCTGTTCGCGGTCTCCTCTGGAATCCCGTTTGAAATGCAGCCGGGCACCCCTTCTTCCGGGTTTCCGTAAACAAAGTTCCGGCGCTCCTTCTCCATCACGGACGCCTTTTTCTTGGACATCGCGCGGCGCACGAGATCGCTCCGCCCAAGAGTATAGCCGCCGAGATCACGCACGATCTGCATGACCTGCTCCTGATAAACGATACATCCATAGGTCGGCTCCAGAATACTCTCAAGTTCCGGGCAGTCGTAAGTGATCAGACCTTTGTTTTTCTTGCCCCGTATATACTTCGGAATAAAGTTCATCGGCCCCGGCCTGTACAGGGAAATCCCTGCAACAATATCCTCAAAATTCTGCGGTTTCAGTTCTTTCATAAAGCTTTTCATTCCGGGACTTTCAAGCTGGAACACACCGTCTGTCCTTCCTGTCCCAAGCGAATCATACACCGCTTTGTCATTGTAATCGAGTTTCTGCAGATCGATCCTGCGGCCGCTGCTCTTTTCCGCCAGACGCACTGCATTCTGGATAACCGTCAGCGTTCGAAGTCCCAGGAAATCCATTTTGAGCAATCCCAATTCCTCCAGGGCCGTCATCGTGAACTGCGTCGTGATCGTACCGTCAGCCGCCCTGGAAAGCGGCACGTACTCGTCCACGGCTTTCTGACAGATGACGACACCGGCCGCATGCATTGACGTGTGGCGCGGCAGCCCCTCCAGACGCATTGACATGTCGATCAGCTTGTGCACCTGCTCGTCCGTCTCATACATTGTGCGGAGTTCCTGACTTACCTTCAGAGCTGTGCTGATCGTCACCCTTTTCTCGGAAGCTCCCGAATCCGACTGTTTTGCGTCGGTCGGAACCATCTTGGCGATTGTGTCACAAAGCGCATACGGAATGTCCATGACCCGCCCTACATCGCGAATCACGCCGCGCGCGGCCATCGTACCAAACGTCACGATCTGGGCAACCTGCTCCTTCCCGTATTTTCTTACCACATAATCGATGACCTCCTGCCGCCGTTCAAAGCAGAAATCAATATCAATATCCGGCATCGACACGCGTTCCGGGTTCAGAAAACGCTCAAACAGCAGATTGTACCGGATCGGGTCAAGCTGCGTGATTCCCAGTGTGTAGGAGACAAGACTGCCCGCCGCACTTCCCCTGCCCGGGCCGACCATGATGCCGTTTTCCCGCGCATAGCGGATGAAATCCCACACAATCAGGAAATAATCGACATAGCCCATTTTATGAATCACGGAAAGCTCGTATTCGAGACGGGATCTCAGACTGTCCAGATCCGCCTCCGGGACCTTTTTCTTCCGGGCGGAACCGTGTGACTCTTCCTCTTTCTGTCCCGTACCCTCCAAAACAACAGTCCTGCCGGACGAATCCTCTTCCATCAGCTTCCCTGACCGGTCAGATTCCTGCCTGTTTTCCGAACCCACCAGTCTGGCTGAACTCTCTTCCTCCGACCTTTCTAATCGGTCAGATTCCTGCTCTCTTTTCGAATCAGCCGGTCTGTCGGCAGAGTTCTCTCCCGCCGACCTTTCCGGCTCTTCTTCCGCGGAACCGTACAGCCGCTCCAGCCCTTCATGGCATAATTTGTTCAGATATTCCCAGGAAGTATACGGCGCCGGCACATCAAATTTCGGCAGCTTCGTCACCCCGAACTCAATCTCAACATGACAGCGCTGCGCTATCTTATATGTGTTCTCAAGCGCTTCCGGCGCGTACGGAAAAAGCTCTGCCATCTGCTCCGGCGACTTCACAAAATACTGCCCGCCCTCGTAGCGCATCCTGTCCTCATCCGAGAGCTTTTTCCCCGTCTGGACGCAGAGCAGAATATCGTGCGGTTCCGCGTCGTCCTCGTACGTATAGTGCACGTCGTTTGTCGCCACAAGAGGAATATCCAGTTCCCGGCTCATGCGCACAAGCTGCTGATTGACCAGCTTCTGATCAGCAAGACCATGATCCTGAAGCTCCAGGAAAAAATTCCCTTCCCCGAAAACAGTCTGATATTTCCGGACCGTCTGGCGCGCTTCCTCAAAAAGTCCTCTCACCAGAAGACGCGGGATTTCTCCCGCCAGACAGGCGCTGAGCGCAATAATGCCCTCGTGGTATTCCTGAAGCACTTCCATATCCACCCTGGGCCTGTAATAAAAGCCCTCAACAAAACCTTTCGAGACAATTTTCATCAGATTTGCATAACCCTGATTATTCTCAGCCAGCAGCACCAGATGGTAATACCGGTCGTCTCCGCCTCCGATCTCCCGGTCAAACCGGGAATTCGGCGCAACATAGACTTCACAGCCGATAATCGGATTGATCCCGGCCGCCACCGCCTCATGATAAAAATCAATGACGCCATACATGACGCCATGATCCGTGATTGCGGCGCTGTCCATTCCCAGTTCCTTCACACGCGCCACATACTCCTTTATTTTATTGGACCCGTCCAGCAGACTGTACTCTGTATGGACGTGCAGATGTGTAAAATTCATATCCTGCCCCCTTTCCTGCTTTTTCATTCAAAACTGCATTTCTTCCAAAAGCCTCCTCCCGGCAGAAAGCAACACGGTTCATCCCGGCAATAACATTCCGCGATGCACAGAAGTCACCTCAAAACCCGCTCCGTCAGAATCATATACGCAAACCCGAACAGAACCGCGAACACAAGCGACGGCGTAACCACACGGTATCTCTCTATCTCCTGCTCTCTTTCCTGCTCCTCGCCCCGGAGTACAGCCCGCATATACTCCCACCGATGACTGCGCTTTGCAATCCAGACAAAAACCATACACGCCAGAACAATGCAGATCACGGCCAGCACGCTGTAAAATGTCCACAGAAAAAACAGATCGGCTCCTGCCGACGCGGAGATTTCCTGCGCCGTTCCTGAATCATCAAACGCCTGTGTCATCAGCGCGAGGCCCTGCTTTCCAAATGCGCACACCGGAAAATGGACATCAGACAGGCAAGATGTCAGCGGGAACCTCCATTTTCCAGATGTCTGAACCGCCCCGATCGTCCGGCCAGCAGGCACCTGTATATTTAACAGAAGAACACTGTTGAGATTGATCAGAAAATGAGCTTCCATAGAGTATAAAAGATTTCCGGTTGCCTCCACAAGGAGCGCAAACACAATCCCGAGAACAGCCGCATAGCAGAATTGATTGATATTCAGATGCATAATGCCGAACAGCAGTCCGCTCACAGCCGCCGCTTTCAGAACGCCGGCCTTCCTGTAACCATGGTACAGAACGCCTCTGACGACAAATTCCTCCGCTGCCGCCGGTATAAACGCCGCAAAAAACACATTTTTCCAGAAATTCTGCTGTTCCATGGCAAGCAGTTCCTCCGCAATATGGTTTTTGGAAAACATCATGGAAAACATGTTGATCCACGTCACGACCGGCTGCAGCAGTACCACAAACAGAAAGACAAGCAGCAGCACAGACAGCCTCGGAACCGCAAATGGAATATCTTTCAGGCATCTTCCCCGCGTGACCGCCGTATACAGCAGAACAGGAATCATATAAAGACATACCGTGACTACCGTGCCTCCATATATACTCACATGCAGAAGCAGCCTGCCCAAAAACAATGGGACAACGGTCATCTGAAACAAAATCAGAAGAAAGACCCGATTCACTCCACTGCAGGTTTTTCTTTTTCCCATAATTAATCTCCATTCCGCCGCTCTTCCACTAACGGCCCAAATAGTAATGAAAATCTGTTTTTCACATTATCTCCATACCCCATATTTACCGCAGAACAGCTCCCGAAACAAACCAAAACACGGCGCCGGTATCTCTGCAGACATTATACTACATTCCGAAAATGTTTTAAACAATCAACCCGCAAAAGTTTCCGATTGAGCAGGAGACTGTTTTCTCCTCCTGCTTGTCCGCACGGCCCGGGTTCTGCGTCAGCAGCTGATTTTCCTGCCCGGGCCTGCGAAAAACAAGAGCCGGACCTTTTACAGTCCGGCTCTTTCAAAGACATAATGCTGGGGAGCAAAATATCTTTTTACCATGTTAAGAAATTTTTATACCCGGCAGGTTTTACCAGTACCTTCTGGCGCAGACCGGCGTACGATATCCGTAATCGGAAACGATGATGCCTGTGCTCGAGTTGCTCGCGTGTACAACCTGGCCGCCTCCCATGTAGATTGAGACATGTCCGATTCCGCTGCCACCTTCATAGAACAGAAGGTCGCCCGGCTGGATGCTGCCCAGATCCACCGGCGTACCGCTGCCGGACTGAGATGCCGCCGTACGCGGAATGCCGATTCCAAAATTCGCGAATACAGACTGTGTAAAACCTGAACAGTCAGCTCCGTTCGTCAGGCTTGTGCCGCCCCATACATACGGGTTGCCCACAAACTGAAGCGCGTAATCCACGATAGCCTGGCCGCCGCCCGAAGTATAGCTCTCCGTGTACTGTGCTTCCGGCTCTTCGTATCCTTCATCCGACCAGGTCTGTTCTTCCTGAACCGGCTCCTCATAATAATCTTCCGTATAACCTGTATCTTCCACAGATGTCTCTGTATAATCCGTACCCGCCGCTGCCGCATCCGCCGCGTTCTGCGCATTCACGTATTCCTGATAGGCCGCCTGCGCTGCCTGCGCGGTATCGTAAACATACTGCTCGTCCGCCTGCTGCGTGGCCGCATCTGCTGCTGCCTGCGCGTCCAGATAATTCTGGTAGGCCGCGTCCGCCGCCGACTGCGCCTCTGAAGCTCCTCCGTCAGACCAGGTCTGCTCCTCCGCAGCTGGTTCTTCATAATAGTCTGTCGGCGCTGGCTCTTCATAATAGTTGTCCGTATAGCCTGCATCTGAGGAAGACGTCCCCTCAGATCCTGTATAATCCATGCCTGCTGCCGCCGCATCCGCCGCGTTCTGCGCATTCACGTATTCCTGATAAGCCGCCTGCGCTGCCTGCGCCGTATCGTAGACATACTGTTCGTCCGCCTGCTGCGTGGCCGCGTCCGCCACGGCCTGCGCGTCCAGATAATTCTGGTAGGCTGCGTCCGCCGCCGACTGTGCTTCCGAAGCTCCTCCGTCAGACCAGGTCTGCTCCTCCGCAGCTGGTTCCTCATAGTAGCCTTCCGGCGCTGGCTCTTCATAATAATCGTCAGTATATCCTGTATCTGCGGAAGATGTCTCCTCATACCCGGTATAATCCATGCCTGCTGCCGCCGCATCCGCCGCGTTCTGCGCGTTTACAAATTCCTGATAAGCCGCCTGCGCTGCCGCCGCCGTATCCTGAACATACTGCTCATCCGCCTGCTGCGTGGCCGCATCCGCTGTGGCCTGCGCATCCAGATAATTCTGGTAAGCCGCGTCCGCCACGGCCTGCGCGTCCGAAGCTCCTCCGTCAGACCAGGTCTGTTCTTCCGCGGCCGGTTCCTCATAATAATCTGCCGGCGCAGGCTCTCCATAATCATCTCCTGTATAACCTGTATCTGAGGAAGACGTCTCTTCATATCCTGTATTATCCGTGCTGGCCGCCCGCTCCGCCGCAAGCTGCGCCTCATACGCTTCCTCCGCCTGCTTCTGCTCATCGAGATAGGCAATCCACTGCTCGTCCAGCCGCTCCTGCTCTTCCTCAAGCGTCTCGCCGGTCGCGTAATAAGTATCGTAATCCACGTAATAGGCGTTCACATAGCCGTAAGTATCTCCGCCGAGGGCCACCTTCATCCAGTCTCCCTCATACGCGACAACCTCAAGCTGATCCGAATTTCTCGCCACGCCGACCGATTCGGAATTCTCATCCGGCTCCGCGCGGACCATCAGCGCGTCCGGATGTACGGTCGCCACATTGTAGGCAACCTGCTGCGCAATGGCATCCGCCTCCGAACCCACCGCAAAATAATCGGCATTCACATAGCCTGTCACATTCCCTGTCTGAACCTCATACCAGTCCCCGACTTTGCCGAGAATCGTAGCGGAACCATTGTTGTAGATCTTTCCGACAACCTCGCCGTCCGTGCCGGCACTGGTACGAATATTAATGTACTCATCGCACTGCGCAAAAGCGAGCGTCCCGTTCAGGCTTGTGTCCTCAGCCTGGCTCCCGGCTGTATCCGCGGACCCGCTGCTTCCGGCTCCGTCGTCGACAGTCCCTTCCACTGTCCCCGTGCCGGCGCTGCTGCGCTCCGCCTGAATCTCATTCATAATTTCCTTCACTGATTTCTGACTGTCGGAATCCTCCGTATCATATTCTGCAGAACCAAGCCCCGCAAGTGATTCATTTTTTGCTGCCAGAACAGATGTACCTGTACCGGTAAAAGCAATCCCCGTCGCCAGAAAGCACGCCGTAAATTTTAATGCCCCTCTGTTCATTACTTATCCAACCTCCAAAAAACCTGTATGTTAAAAAATCCTTTCTATTTATTACGAATTTGTTAATTTTTATTACGCAGTTATCATACCAAAATTTAAAAAATATGTCAAGAGTTTTACAGATTTTTATTTCCGCGAGCAATGAGGAAAATAGCCATGCCTGCATGGATATTTGACGAATGCCGCGAGGGTGCTGTGCGCCAGTGGCGCACGGTCAGCACCGGTTCTGAGCGCCAGTGGCGCTCGTTTAGAACCGACCGGAACGGAGTGCAGACCCGAAGCGGAGCGGAGACCAAAGCCCCCGCCCCCTGGGGCGCTGCAAGATTGATACCCCCGTTGCTTGCAGCGGGGTCTTTGATTTCCCGTGGATAAGCGAGGGTTATCACAAAGAAAGAAAAAATGTGCCAGAGGCACATTTAATCCAGGTCAATATTCTCTGTTATCCATCTGTACACATCCTGATAAACAGCTTCTCTCTCCTCCTCCGCCTCATTCAGTATCTCATGGCGGAGCCCTTTGTATAACTTACATTCCACCTGTTTCATCCCGGTCTCCTTAAAAAGGCTGACGACTTTGCGCACGCCTTTCCCGAAATTTCCAACCGGGTCATCTTCGCCGGAGATAAACAAAACGGGAAGACTTCGCGGCATATTTTTCAGATATCTGGGGTCCGATATCTTCAGCATTCCGCGGAACATATTAAAATAGCCGTTCAGCGTAAACGGAATCCCGCATTTTGGGTCTTCCAGAAAAGCGTCCACCGTCTCCTCATTTTTGCAGAGCCAGTCCGACTCTGTCCTGAGCGGATGGAACCTTCTGTTAAAGTTTCCAAACGACAGCCACCACACGAGGCGGCTCCTGTGGCGCCAGCCCATGATCATGGCTTCCAGCCCGGACAGGAAAACTCCAGCCTCCAGGACCACCCTCGGCTGCTGTCCGGTCCCGCAGATCACAGCCCCGTCAAGCCCGCTTCCATAACGGCAGATGTACTGGCGCACCAGAAAAGATCCCATACTGTGCCCAAACAGAAAATACGGAACATCCGGGTACTGCTTTTTCGTCCGCTCATACACACTGTGAATATCACGAAGCAGTGTCCGGTTTCCCTTCTTTTTCGCAAAATACCCGTAATCCTTCTCCGATACGATCGAATCCCCGTGGCCAAGATGGTCGTGGCCGACGACCAGAATCCCCTTTCCCGCGAGATATCTGGCAAAATCCCGGTACCTCCCGATGTATTCCGACATTCCATGACAGAGCTGTACGACCGCTCTCACATTTCCTTCCGGAATCCAGCAGATTCCGTGCAGGGTGGTCCTCCTGTCGTGGGAGAACAAGGTAAACTCTTTCTCTCTTACTTTACGTTCCATAAAATTTCCTCCATATCCCTCAAAAAACCTTATTTTAAAACTTCAGAAGTCTTTTTTACACTGACTTTTTTCCTGAAAACGCAATTCCATAGGAAATTATTTTCTTCACGCCACGATAATTCAGATCTGCCGCACAGGATTTTTCTTTAATCTGCCGTAATGCCTCTTCCGCCTTTTCTTCCAGCTGTTCGGCGCTCATGTCCCTGTTTGCTTTAAATTCCAGCAGATATCCCGCATTTTTTCTGTCCCTCGGCTCCATCTGAATATCAAATCGTCCTTCTCCTGCTTCTCTGTTGGAAGTAATGATGTACGAATCAGAAAGCACCGAAAGCATTCCCAGAATCATCCCATGATAGAAATTTTCCTGGGCAGTATCAAAGCTGCTTGCCGAATTCATCAGGAAATCGGACAACGTATCCTGAAACAATGTTTCATTTCCGGTACACAATGCAATCTCAAAGTTTTTGAGAACGGTTCCGGTAAATAACCCGCTGAAATTTCCCAGTATCTCCTTCTGAAAAACATTTTTTATCTCCAGATTTGGAATTTTCAGACTACAGATGGGATTATCGTACCTCTCACTGATTATTTCAGTAACCTTCAGATAGCCGGCCATAAGAAGAAAACTGTAAATTGTGTCGGCCTCTCCTCCTATCTCCGGATAGATAATATCGGTATCAACTACTGCCTGAATTTCTTCCTCTTTTAACAAAGATTCCAGCGAAGTATATAATTCCTGATCACCTGCTTTGATCAGTTTACTGATCATATCGCTGCTGCTGGTTTTCGACCAGAATGCTCTGGGCCTGCAGCCACTGGCAAAATAATTCAGCACAGACCACGGATTGTAGATTTCCTGTCTGCCAAACAGATAACCATTATACCATTTTCTCAGTTCTTCCAGGGAA
>CANQAR010000097.1 GCA_947588845.1 uncultured Lachnospiraceae bacterium | reverse complement strand
GCGTCAGCAGTTCCGTATGCCCTGTGATCTTTTCTCTCATTTGTGATCTTCCTTTCGTGATTTTATAGGGAATGACAATCCATTCACTTTGAAAAAGCGCTTCGCGTGCAGAGTGGGAATCCCCTCAAGATTGAGAGACAGGGAAGTTGCTGTGGGATTGCCCACTTTGCTCTTTTGATGTTTAACGCATAAAAGCGGTGAAGCGCCGAAGCCCATTCTACCACAGATCATGCATTATGACCAGACTATATTTCATGCAAATGATAAAAATATTTGCCGCTTGCCGGAAATCCCGGGCTGCAGTGCGAAAACAGTGTTTCTAAATAGGTCCGAGCATGCAGAAAAGCCTTTGGAGGAGGAAAAGTCATTGCATGGCAATAATATTTCAGCAACATGGAAACTGTAATATATAACGATTTCACAGTTACAGGAAACCGGAAACGTGTTATCATAAGATGATACTGGGAATTGTTTTGTTTCGGGATATCAGGCCGCGCAGCCGGCACTGAAAATTATTACAGGCGTCCGGGACTTTGCAGTTCTGTATGCTTTCAAAGACAGGGGGACATCAGATGAAGATTACATTCATGGGAGCAGGAAGTACCGTTTTTGCAAGAAATGTGCTGGGGGACTGCATGTGCACTCCGGCGCTTCGGGAGGCTGAGATCGCGCTGTATGATATCAGCGAACAGAGACTGAAGGATTCCGAGATTATTCTGAACGCGATTAACCGGAACGTCAATGAGGGACGCGCAGCGATTCGCACCTATCTCGGACCGGAGAACCGCAAAGACGCGTTAAGAGACGCGGATTTTGTCGTCAATGCGATTCAGGTGGGCGGCTATGAGCCGTGCACGGTCACAGATTTTGAGATTCCAAAGAAATATGGTCTTCGCCAGACGATTGCGGATACGCTTGGCATCGGAGGTATCATGCGGGCGCTGCGCACGATCCCGGTGCTGGAGGAGTTTGCGCGCGATATGGAGGAAGTCTGCCCGAATACGCTGTTTTTGAATTATACCAATCCGATGGCAATGCTGACGGGCTATATGAACCGTTATACAAAGATTCGTACAGTCGGTCTCTGCCACAGCGTGCAGGTCTGCTCGGAGACGCTCCTGAAAGAACTCGGAATGGAGGATAAGCTGGAGGGAAGAAGGGAGACGATTGCCGGGATCAATCATATGGGCTGGCTTCTGGAACTGTATGACAGGGACGGCAACGACCTTTATCCTGAGATCCGCAGGCGCGCAGCGGAGAAAAACGCGAACGAGAAGCACAATGATATGGTGCGCTTCGAGTACATCAAATACTTTGGCTATTACTGCACGGAGTCAAGCGAGCATAATGCGGAGTATAATCCGCTGTTTATCAAATCGCGCTATCCGGAGATGATCGACAAGTACAATATTCCGCTGGACGAGTATCCGCGCCGCTGCATCAAACAGATTGACGGCTGGGAAAAGGAACGCGAGGATATCCTCAAAGACGGAAAAGTGACACATGAGCGCTCCCTGGAGTACGCTTCCTATATTATGGAAGCAGTTGTGACAGGGAAGCCCTACAAGATCGGCGGAAATGTTATCAACAACGGTCTGATCGAAAATCTTCCGGCGGACGCATGTGTGGAAGTGCCGTGTATGATTGACGCGAACGGCGTCAATCCGTGCCGGGTCGGAAGACTGCCGGCTCAGCTTGCGGCCATGAATATGACAAATATTAATGTGCAGCTTCTCACGATTGAGGCCGCGGTGACAAAAGACCGCAGCAAAATATATCAGGCGGCCATGCTTGACCCGCACACGGCGGCAGAGCTGAATCCGGAGGATATCTGCGCGATGTGCGATGAATTGATCGCGGCGCACGGGGAGTACATGAAGATGTATTAATGTCACAACCTCCGCTGAGTTCGAGGTGATTTCCGCACATTTTGTGCGGAAATCCCGAGGTGTGAGGCGCAGACCATGGAATGATCGAAGAGAATTACATGGTTTTATAGATACGGAATCTGCTTCTGCCTGAAAAAGCGCTCCAGCATCGTATCCCACGCCTGATCGAGGGCTTTGTCAAGGGTAAAAACGCGCACGGAAGTGCCGCTGACGCAGTTGAGTCCGTTGTCATCAAACCGGATATTGAGAAAAAGACCGTTGATATCCTCAACGCTTAGAGGAACCCCTGTCTGATGCAGCAGTTTTTCGGTGTTGTGCTGTGCAAGCCGAAACACGATGCGGAACGACAGGGGTGTATTTTTTCCTCTGGTCAGGTCGAAAAAAAACGGACGCACACGTCTCCAGAGAACGAGGCTGTCCTTCTCGACGGTCAGTTCGGTTTCGTCCTGTGTCCCGAAATAATCAGCGTGGAAGCTGCCGTCAATGTGGAAGGCGGCAAAAGTCGTGATGGAAGCTTCCGACAGCTGGAAAGTGTCAAAGGTTTCCGTCATCAAAAGCTTTTTCATAAAATCCCGGTGGTCCTGTATCTGAAAAGCGCGCAAAACATATCCTCCTGGCATCATGGGGGAAATACTTTTGCCCCCGGTATCATCATAATATTCAAGTCTGCCTATAAAGTATAATCCGGATTATTTTTCGGCGCAAGCAAAAATAAATTTAATTAACCCTTTTCATTCTGCGGCAGGTATGCTATGATTATCTGGTATTAATTACTACGTAACAGGTTATCGAATTCAATAAAAACAAGGATTTTCCTGTCCGAATTTCTGTGCATCGCGGAGCGTTGTTGCTGGTTACGGAATGAACAGTAACCATTTTCGCGGAGCGTATCAGGGATTAAGGATATTTTTGGAGGATATTATGAGCTACGTGATTGTGATGGACAGCTGTGGTGAGCGGACAGAAGAGATGATGAAGGACAGCAGGATCATCTCCGCTCCTCTTACGATGCAGGTAGATGACTATGAATTTATAGATGACGATACGTTTGACCAGCTTGATTTTCTGAAAAAAGTGGCTGACAGTCCGAACTGTCCGACATCGGCCTGTCCTGCCCCGGATTATTATAAACGCGCGTTTGACAGCGGCGTGGACCGGGCTTATGCCGTAACGCTCTCCGCGGAGCTCAGCGGTTCGTGCAACAGTGCGCAGCTCGCGAAGAAGCTGCTGCTTGAGGAGAAGCCGGATATGAAGATCCATGTTTTTAATTCCCGCTCTGCTTCCATCGGAGAAACTTTGGTCACGATGAAGATTCAGGAATGTGAGGAAGCCGGCATGGAATTTGAGCAGGTGGTCGAGACGGTGGAATCTTACATTGAAGGACAAAATACGTATTTTGTGCTTGAGAATCTGGAGACACTCCGCAAGAACGGACGCCTCAGCAATCTGAAGGCGTTTGTCGCGTCGGCGCTGAAGATCCGGCCCGTGATGCATGCCACGCCGGAAGGAACGATCGCTCAGCTTGACCAGGCGCGCGGAACAAACAAAGCGCTGGTGAAGCTGGTGAATTATCTTGTCGATGAGGTGGAGAAGCCGGAGGAGAAAGTTCTGGCCTTGTCCTACTGTAACTGCCCGGAGCGCGGGCGCATGGTACTCGACGCGATTCTCTCCCGTATCGAGGTTAAGGACGCGTTCATGGTAAATGCCGCCGGATGTACGACGATGTACGCGAATGACGGAGGGATCGTAGTTGTCATATGATATAACAAAGATGGAGTGAACACTATTTTTCGACAGTCCCAGGAACGCCCGGTAAGTTTTGTTTGCCATGCAGGAAAAGTTGTGTTATAGTGGGTATGTATCCTGATACCGAAATATTGTTTGAGGTAGAAGGTTCGGCAGATTTACCAGGCTTTCGCATTTTGCGCTGTATATTCATAACCCTGCCGTCTGACGGCGGGAATGAATCATTTCCAGCGGCAGCATGCAGTTTGTTTTAACGCAGAAGTTTTTCAGGCCGTACCGGGATATACCGGTACGGCTTTTAAAGTCTGCGGAAAACAAAGAGAGAAATCTGACCTGGGAAACAGAAGGAAATGTTTATATGCCATGCCATTTTGAAAGCGCGGGTACAAAAAAGAGTAAAAATATTCTGCGCGGACGCTGCAGCGCATGGGACAGGGCATCAAAGAGAGGTGACATCATGGGAATGAATGAAACTCCGTCTTCCGAGAGAGTGCATATCGGATTTTTCGGGAGAAGAAACGCAGGAAAATCAAGTGTGGTCAACGCAGTTACAGGGCAGGAGATGTCCGTTGTGTCGGAGGTCAAGGGAACGACAACGGATCCGGTCTACAAATCGATGGAGCTGCTTCCGATGGGCCCGGTTGTGATTATTGACACGCCGGGATTTGACGATGAGGGAGCGCTCGGCGAACTGCGCGTCAAGAGAACGAAACGGATTCTGAACAGAGCGGACTGCGCGGTTCTGATCGTGGACAAGACAGTTGGGAAGACAGCCGCGGACGAGGAACTGACCGCGATCTTCCGGGAAAAGCAGATTCCGTATATTGTTGCTTATAATAAATGTGATTTAGTGGAAGGAGCAGGAGGGCCGTCAGTCTGCGCAGCGGAGAAAACAGCGCCGGATGCGGAAGAACCGATTTCCTGTTCCGGAAAAGCTGTGGCGAAAGAGGGGGCAGCTCCCCAAAAACAGGAAAACGGTCAGCCGGAAAACTCCATCGACATCAGCGCCACAGAAGGTACAAACATCTATGAACTAAAAGAGCGCATTTCCGTTCTGGTGAAGACGGATGATATGGAGCTTCGTCTGGTCGGAGACCTGCTTCAGCCTGGTGATTTCGCTGTGCTGGTCATTCCGATTGACACCGCGGCTCCGAAAGGCAGGCTGATTCTTCCGCAGCAGCAGGTTGTCCGCGATGTTCTGGAAGCCGGAGCGGTTTCCGTTGTGACGAGAGATACCGAGCTGGCGCTTACGCTGAAGAAGCTGGGGAATCCGCCTGCGATGGTCATCACGGACAGCCAGGCGTTTGAAAGCGTCAGCCGCGATACACCTCTGGATGTCAAACTGACTTCCTTCTCAATTCTGATGGCACGCTATAAAGGATTCCTTGAAAGCGCAGTCCGCGGAGTATCCGCCATCGAACAGCTTCAGGACGGCGACCGCATCCTGATTTCCGAGGGATGCACGCATCATCGCCAGTGTGATGATATCGGAACGTTCAAGATTCCACGCTGGCTGCGCCAGCATACAGGGAAGGAACTGGTGATTGAGACAAGTTCCGGCCGCGAATTTCCGGAAAATCTCAACGATTACAAACTGGTTATCCACTGCGGAGGCTGTATGCTGAATACCAGGGAGATGCTTTACCGCCAGAAATGCGCCGAGGATGCGGGGGTTCCCTTTACCAATTATGGGATCACGATCGCTTACATGAAAGGAATTCTGAAGAGAAGTCTGGAGATATTCCCGCATCTGGCAGCGCTGATTCCGGACTAATGTGAAACACGCAGCGTGCTTTGCGCCCCAGAGGTGCTTTCCTGCACGCGTCTGAGATGGGGCTGTGAAAAAGGTAATCCATTCACAGCCCTATTCAAAGATGTTTTTTGAAACAACAGAAAAAATCATATTGCCAATTCTCATGACCTCTTCTATAATAAAAAGCTATCCAATAACAACATCATCACATACAGGATGGAGGATATTTCATGAACAGAGAGATGGTCATCGTGCTGGATTTTGGCGGCCAGTACAATCAGCTGATCGCAAGACGAGTCAGAGAATGCAATGTTTACTGTGAGATTTATTCCTACAAAACAGATTTTGAAAAGATTAAAGCGTTGAATCCCAGAGGGATTATTTTTACCGGCGGACCGAACAGCTGCTATGAGGAAGGAGCGCCGGCTTACACAAAAGAGATATTTGAACTTGGTGTTCCCGTTCTGGGAATCTGCTACGGTTCCCAGCTTATGATGCATCTGCTCGGCGGGAAAGTGGAAAAGGCGCCGGTGCGCGAATACGGAAAGATCGAAGTGACAGTGGATTGTACTTCTCCCCTGTTCGAGAATGTATCAGAGACGACTATCTGCTGGATGAGCCATAACGATTACATATCCGCGGCCGCGCCAGGCTTCCGTGCGACTGCGCATACGCCGGACTGTCCTTTTGCAGCGCTTGAAAATGCGGAGAAAAAGCTTTACGCCACTCAGTTTCATCCGGAAGTCCTGCACACGCAGGAAGGGCAGAAAATGCTGTCAAATTTTGTCCGCAAGATCTGCGGCTGTGCAGGCGACTGGCGTATGGATTCCTTCGTGGAAGAATCGATTCGTTCCATCCGTGAGAAAGTAGGAAACGGCAAAGTGCTCTGCGCGCTTTCCGGCGGCGTTGATTCGTCCGTCGCGGCAGTCATGCTTGCAAAGGCAGTCGGGGACCGGCTCACCTGTGTCTTTGTTGACCACGGTCTTCTGCGCAAGAACGAAGGCGATGAAGTGGAAGCCGTTTTTGGTCCGGACGGTCCTTATGATCTGCATTTTATCCGGGTCAATGCGCAGAAGCGCTTCTATGAGAAACTCCGCGGCGTCGAAGACCCGGAAAAGAAGCGCAAGATCATCGGAGAAGAATTTATCCGCGTGTTCGAGGATGAGGCGAAAAAAATCGGCGCGGTCGATTTCTTTGTGCAGGGAACCATTTATCCGGACGTGGTTGAGAGCGGTGACGGCGGAGAATCCACTACCATCAAATCGCACCACAATGTCGGCGGCCTGCCCGAGCACGTAGATTTCAAGGAGATTATCGAGCCGCTGCGGAACCTGTTTAAAGACGAAGTCCGCAAGGCCGGGCTTGAACTTGGAATTCCGGATTATCTTGTTTTCCGTCAGCCGTTCCCCGGTCCCGGACTTGGGATCCGCATCGTCGGCGAGATCACGGCCGAGAAGGTGGCAATGGTGCAGGACGCGGACGCTATCTGGCGCGAGGAGATCGCGAAAGCCGGCTGGGACACAAAAGTGAATCAGTACTTTGCGGCTCTGACTAACATGCGTTCTGTCGGAGTCATGGGCGATGAGAGGACTTATGATTATGCGATCGCGCTGCGCGCTGTCACAACGACAGATTTCATGACTGCGGAGAGCGCCCACATTCCTTGGGAGGTAATCGAGAAAACGACCAGCAGGATTGTAAACGAGGTGAAGCATGTAAACCGCGTGCTGTATGACTGTACCGGAAAGCCGCCGGCGACAATAGAATTCGAATAGTAAGCAAAACCCCGTTTTTCCTTGAAAATAAAGGAAATTCGGGGTTTTATTTTTGCCAGGTGTACCAGAAGTGTACCACATTTTGAAATTATGAGGATTTTTCCGGGTTTTGCCATGCTGCCGGTGGCAGATCGGCGGCGGAGCTATCCTCCAGCCGCTGTGCCACACTGCCATGCACATCCGGGTACAGATGGCCGTACAGCTGCAAGGTGGTTTGTACCTTTTCATGCCCCAGGCGCTCCGATATGAGCAGGATGGGGTATCCCATTTGTATGAGCAGGCTGGCGTGTGAGTGCCGGAAATCATGCACACGGATTTTTTTGACACCGGATTTTTTGCAGCCGGATTCCAGTGCGTGGTTTACATAGCTTTTAGTGACCGGGAACAGCCGCTCCCCTGGCGAATAATCCACAAGGCGGCTGGCATAATCCTGGACAATTTTACAGAGGAAAGCAGGCAGAGTAATATCCCGCCTGCTTTTTGGCGTTTTTGGCTCCGATATGATTTCCTGGCCGTTGACCTTTGCAAAGTTTTTTGTGATATGCAGGATGGCGGCAGAGAAATCAAAATCCGACAGGCTGAGGGCCAGCAGTTCCCCCTCCCGGATGCCGGTATAAAACAGCAGGTTAAAAATGCAGTATGGCGTTGGCCTGTCAATGTACCGGATGAATGTTTTGAATTCGTCCTCGGTCCAGAAAAGCATGGTATCCGCATGGCTTTTGCCTATGCTGCCGCTGATGGCCGCCGGATTGTTTGGCAGGCCATAATACTTGACGGCAAAGTTTAAGATGGCAGAAAGCTGGTTATTGACCGTTTTAAGGTACGTTTTGGAATAACCAGCGCCATTTTTTTGCGTGCCTTCCATGAGGTGGTTCTGCCAGTTGCGGACCGTGATGGGAGTGATCTGGTTTATAGGCAGGCCGCCGAGATCCGGCAGCAGCTTTGTCCGGATGATATGCTCCTTTGTTGCCAGCGTGGTTTGACGCAGCCGGTTTTTGCAATCCGCCATATACAGCTCCACCAGGGATGCAAAGGACATATCGCAGGACATACTGGCCTTTGCCAGGAATTCCCGCTCCCATGCCTGAGCATCCGACTTTTTGACGAAACCGCATTTCTTTTTTTGGACCCGTTTACCGGTCCAATCTGTATACCGGAATTTGCTGTACCACTTGCCTGTTTTGGGATCTTTAGCCACTGACATTTGCAGACTCCTCCGGGAGCTGACGGGCAGCAATAACCGTTTCAAATTCCCTTAAATATTTTATATAGGCACCGTAATAGGTGAAGCCGGAGGATGACGCTGGAACCTCGCCGGATTTTATGAGCCGGGAGATTGCCAGATCGTGCGCCAGCTGATCCGCCGAGACTGGAAAGGTGCCGGTAAGCATTTCTGAGTTTTGCATACAAATACCCCCTTAATATGAGTGTTCCCATTGATATTGCAAATTTTTGAGTAGCGCTATATTTTCCGGGAGCAGCCCGGAAAGAGCAAGATTTTTTTCAAAATACCGATCCATATAATTTGCCTGCCCTTTTTGGGTTTTTAGCGTTTTGGCATGATCTACCGCCGCCTGGCAGGAACGCATAACAGCCTGATTGAGTATGTTGGCCTTGCCTTTCAGCCAGCCCTTATATAAAGCGCTGTACCTTTGTGGCGTTGATAGCTTGCACATTTGCAGGTCGGATGCGCTGCATTGTGATAGAAAAACAAGTATTGATTCATATGACTGCACCCGCCGGAGAACCACGTCCAGATTTGGAGAGGTATCAATGAGATGGGCGCTATCTTTGAATATTTCGCATTGCCTGAGTATTTGGTGAGCACGCCGCCCGGCTGGCGTTGAGATATCTACACGGCGGTTATAAACCGTTACTACGGAATCCCTTCCGGGGGGGTAAACGGATGTTTGGTATTCATGATTGACTACTCCTTTACTTGCTTTTTGCGCCTGCCATTATGCAGGTATACCTTTTCCCATTCGCTGAGCATTTGAATATATTCCTCCACCCGTTTTTTGTTGGCAGGTGATAGAGCTGCATACGTGTGGATTGCTGTTATACCAGCATCCGTGATTTGGCTGGCGAACACTGACGGGGTCCGTGAATCAAAGCCCGGATCGTTGGTATTACCCATGAGGTAATCCATGGATACATTAAAATAATTTGCCATGGCAATTTTGATGGAATCATTGGGCTCGTTACGGCCTGTCTCATATTGCGAGATTGTATTGGCGGCCACACCGAGGATGTTGCCAAGCTCCTCCTGTTTGAGGTTTGCGCTTTTCCTGAGCTGCCGCATTCGATCCGGTAAAGATGCCATAATTTGACCCTCCAATTTCTCAAAACAAGATATTTTCAAAGCATAATATACCACAAAGGAACCTGATGCACCACCATAAAACCAAAAATCTTTTAAAAAAAGAAATTTTCATGTTGACAATTCTCAAAACAAGAGGTAGTATATTGCCAAGGGATATTTTGAAATAAGATAAAAAATAAAAAATATCTCAAAACAAAAAGAAAAAGGTGGTGAAACAATGGGCACAGTAGGAACGGATCTGAACCTGTTGAGAGAACTTCGCAGGAGCAGGAACAAAACCCAGTGGGACGTGGGACAGGCACTCGGATACAAGAGCAAAAGCTCTTATGCCATGATGGAATTGGGCCAGTATGAAATTGATGTTAAGACCGCCAATGGCATTGCAGAATATCTGAATTTTTCGGATAGGGAAGTCCTGGCAGTGTTCTTTCCCAGCTATGCGTAATTAAAGGATAACATTGAAAGCAGGTAAATTAAATGCCGAGTAGAGTAACAAAAGCAGCAGAAAGCAGGTACTGCCAGGCACGTTTGAGGGCCGCAAAGTACAATGAAAAGTTATTGACACGGTCAGGGGCGGTTGAATACCTGCCGGGCGTAACAGAGGATGCCCTGAAAAAGTATGAGCTGGAAATCAACAGGCCGCCGAACACGGTTGTCGCACTTATGGCGGATGCGTATGCAGAGCCGGAACTGCGCAGCTGGTATTGCGCTAACGAGTGCCCGCTCGGCAAAGACCACGTAACGGAGATCTTTGACATGCCGCCTGAACGGGCAGCGCTCCGGATGATGAAGCAGATGGAGTGCATGGAGGATGCCCTGAAAGAATTTACTGACATGCTGGATGACGGCGTGGTGACGGCAGAGGAGCTGGAACGGATCCCGGAAATCCGCAATAAATTTTTGCAGGCCGGGCAAAAGGTAAATGAGATTCTGGCAGCCATTGAAAAAATTGAGAGCCTGAAAGGCTATCCGGAAAGGAAGTGATGGGAAAGGTTGGCAAAAGTTTATAAACATGAACTGGCAGGGCAGAGATTTGGAAAACTTCTTGTGATTGCTGAATCGGAGGAACGAAGAAATGGAAAGGTTTTGTGGGAGTGCGTTTGTGATTGTGGAAATAAATGTTTGGTGCGCTCATGCCACCTGATAAGCGGACACACAAAATCTTGCGGGTGTTATAGCAGCGAACGCACAATCGCAGCAAATACCACACACGGCGGAACACATTCACGTTTATTTTCCATTTGGAAGAGCATGAAAACCAGATGTGGCAATCCGAACAGTAAAAGTTATAGCTATTATGGAGGCAGAGGAATTAAAGTATGCGATTTATGGTTGAATAACTTTGCTGAATTTGAGAAGTGGGCTCTTGAAAATGGATACTCGGATAAACTGACACTGGATAGAAAGAATCCAGATGGTAATTATGAGCCGGATAATTGCCGGTGGGCAACCTGGCATGAACAGAGAATAAACCGAAGGAGGCAAGCGGGATGAAGTATTGGACATGCCCACACTGTAATGCAAATTTGGATGTGGGCGAGCGCTGTACCTGCCGGGAGCAGGAGAACCCGGTGATCCAGAAAATTAAGCCCATGCAGGGCAGAAAGGAGATTGCACATGGCAGCAACGGAAGAAAAGCGGCTGTGGCTGTTTGATCTGGCACACGGCAACATTAAGGACAGCATGAAGGTGGTGCAGGGATTTATAAAGCACTATGCGCTGCAAGGCCGTGGCACAGCTGATGTGGTGCAGGACATAGTTTTCCGCACCAATTACGGGGCAGACGGGGCCAGGATGGCAAAGCGCACGCTGGAAATAGAATTGGAGTGGTTTGCCGACAGGAATTTTGAAGAAACCCGAACCATAACGGAAATTAAACAGATTGTGGCCTCGGTGCGGGCCGGGTTTGATGTACAGATCGCCTATGCTGATCCGGACGAAGATGACGCATTTGACCCTATGGTGACAAGGGCCTGCTATTGAGGGGAGGGATGCACGTGAAATGGTTGATATCCCTGGCAATAGGCGTTTACCTGATGCGCAAGCACGGGATCCTGGAAATGCTGGTTGTGGCGCTGCTGATTTATATGGCGCTGAGCATTTTGATTTAAAGAAAGGACGGTATACAGGATGGGAAAAGCAGCTGTACAGGCTGAGCCGCAGAAATTTATGCGGGTGGGTGAGGTTGCCGCACTGTTAGGCGTATCCACCAGCCGGGCCTATAAGATTATGCGGCAGCTAAACAAGGAATTGGAGGCAAAAGGCAAGATAACAACCTCCGGCAGAGTAAGCAGGAAATACCTGTTAGAAAGGACCAGCTGATGGCTGACCAGATGTGGAAATTTTTGGAGAAGCAGAAGAGCAACCCGGAGGCGCTGAAAAATGCGGTGGACACCCTGATCGGATTTGCAAAGGGGAAGAATTACTCCGGTGAGAAAAACAGGCAGCTGGATAGTTTGGAAATGGTTAAATTTACCATTATTTGCGAGGCCGCAGCGCTTGTGTTGAGTGATGACTGGCAGGCATTTATGGAATACAGAAAGAATGGAGGATGCAAGGATGGAAGAAAGGACGAATGTAATTAAGCTGCGCTATGCAAGGAACGGCGCACCTTCCGGCAGGGAATACACGTTTTACACGCCTGAGCCGGTTGAGGTTGGTGATGAAGTTGTGATCGACATTATCAGCCAGGACAGGAGCAGCCACGGAATTGTGACCGCCGTGAACGTGCCTGTGGCCGAAATTGAGCCGTTTGGCAGCAGAGCCAAGACAATCATTGGCAAGGCTCCTGAGAAGGAACAGGAGGCCGCAGGAGAAGCCACAGCGGCGGCGGAAAAGCAGATGCTGGATGTGTAAGGAATGTATGCGAGGGAGGATAAAAATGGTAAGGCGGACGATTTTACAACAGGAGGTTGTTATTGAGGAGCACGTGAAGCTGAGCCGGGAGGCAATTAAAAAGCGTGTGAAGGTCACAAAGGCCATTGCAGCAGGCATTAACCTGGGCATTATGGCGCTGAGCGCAGTGATCCTGGCGGCTGGGTGCATTACAGCATTTTGCATTATGTGTAACCGGACCGGAGCGCCGGGCGGTGAGCTGCTGGTGATACCTGCAATCGCATGTGCCTTTGCATGGGGGCATGAGGTTGGAGAGAGCCGGGGGCGGCGGATGCTGGAAATGGAGGATTGTGAGGATGGCTACATTGAGCAGAACGCAGGACGCTGATCGGGAGGCCAGGGAAATTGCAGAAAAGAAATTGCAGTTGATCATTGACCGATACGGGGATCAGGACGGAGAGCGGCGCAAGCCGTATTACCTGCAGCAGCTGATTGAGGAGGCCAAAAGAGCCATTGCCTGGCGCAGATTTACGCTGGATCTGATGGCGCTGATGGCGGCGGGAAATGATAATGCCCCGCAACCGACCAAAGCACACGGGGCATTATGAGCGGAACCATTAGAAAATTACCGCCTGTGTATATGTTATCACGGGCGGCCCTGAAAGTAAAGATTTGGAGGGCACAGAAAGAATGAAGATATTGAAATTGAAGTTAGAGAACTTCCAGGGCGTGAAAGAATTTGAGATTGAGCCGGATGGAAAAAGCTGCTCCCTGTACGGAGATAACGGCACCGGAAAGAGCACCATATACAACGCATTTACCTGGCTGATGTATGGCAAGCCGAGCACGGGAGAAAAGAACTATACGCCAAAGACCACAGGCAGCCACCACCTGCACCATGCCGTGGAGATGACTGCAGAGCTGGATAACGGTGCCATGATGACGCTGCGGAAAGACTATCACGAGGTATACAAAACCGTGAGAGGCAGCGCACAGGAGATTTTTGCAGGACACACAACGGATTATTACATTGACGGCGTGCCGGTGAATGAAACCATGTACAAGAAAGCGCTGGCGGATCTGTACCATGATGAAGAGCTGGCAAAGATGCTGACCATGTATGACTACTTCCTGGATGTGATGAAAGTGGCGGACCGGCGCAAGATTCTCCTGCAGGTGTGCGGCGGCGTGGAGTTTGATGACGTGATCAGGAGAACGCCTGAGCTGGCTGATCTGCCGGATATGATGCGCAAGCCGGGAAACACTTCGGTGATGTACACGGTGGATGAATACCAGGCCATTGCCACAAGGGAAAAGAGCCGGATTGATAAGGAACTGAAAGGCATACCGATCCAGATCAATGAGGCTGAGCGGGCAAAGCCGGACCTGAAAGGCCTGAGCGAAAAAGGGATCCGGGCAGAGATTAAGAAGCTGCGGGAGCAGCGCAGCCAGCTGGAAAGTGACCGGGCAGCCGGTGACAGCATGGCAGAGGCAACGATCCGCAGCCAGATTGCAGAGCTGGAAAGGCAGCGGGCAGCCGGTGAGGCGGCGCACGTAAAGGCAGAGGCGGACAAAAACAAGGGTGCCTATGACCGGATCAGCAACCTGCGCTATACAAAATCTGACCGGGATATGGCCGTGATGCGGGCGGAGCAGGAAATCCAGCACCACAGAAATGAGGTTGTGCGCCTGAACCGGCAGAGGGAAAAGCTCCTGAAAGAGTGGCAGGATGAAGATGCAAAGCAGTGGACCGGCAGCGAAATTTGCCCAACGTGCCAGCAGCCGCTCCCGGCAGAGCAGGTGGAGGCCGCAAAAGAGGCTTTTAACCTTGCCAAAGCAAAGCGCCTGGAAGAGATAAACCGCCGGGGCATGGAAGAGTGCAGCAACGGCATGATCGAAAAGGAAAACGCTGAAATTGCCCGCCTGGAGGCCATTGTGGAAGAGGATAAAAAGAAGCTGGCAGAGGTTGACGTGGCTATTGCCGAGGCACAGCGGGCGCTGGTGACAGAAACGCCATACACCAGCACTGAGGAATACCAGACCTATACCACGCAGATCGCAGACCTGCAGCTGAAACTGAAAGACATGAGGAGCGCAGCGCAGGAGGCCAATGCGGTGCTGAACCAGAAAATCGGAGCCGTTGACCGGCAGATTGAGGAGCAGGAGCAGAAACTGGCGCAGATTGATTTTGCAGAGAGGCAGGAAAAGCGCATTGATGACCTGCGGGCGCAGGAGAAAGAGCTGGCCGCAAAATATGAATTTGTGCAGTACGGGATCCACCTGTGCGAGCTGTACACCAGGACCCAGGCAGGCCTGCTGGATGAAAAGATAAACAGCCGGTTTAAAACGCTGAGATTCAGGCTCTTCATTGAGCAGCAGAATGGCGGCATTACAGATGACTGCGAGGCGCTGATCCCGTGTGAGAGCGGGCTGGTACCGTTTAAGAGCGCCAACAATGCAGCACGGATCAACGCAGGCCTGGAAGTGATTGACACGCTGGCCGAGCACTACGGGCTGCAGATGCCGGTATTTGTTGACAACGCAGAGAGCGTGACCCGGATCCAGCACACAGATACACAGGTGATCCGCCTGGTGGTATCGGAGCCGGACAAAACACTGAGATTTGAGAAAGGGGGCATTTGATATGCAGAGGATCCACCCGGAATATGGCAAAGAGATTTATGCAAGTTTTGTGAGCGGAAACGCTGCAAGAGGATTTAGAAAAACCCGTGATGCCGTGCAGTATTGGACAGATACCCTGACGCAGGAGATCGGCCCGCAGAAGGTGGGAGAAATGCCTTTTATTATTGCGGCCATGAAAAACATCGTTGCTGCCTACGATAAGTTAGCGCCTGGTTCTGAAAGAGTGGCAAACGAAATGATGAAGGGCATGAAAACAGATGTGTTTGCCGTGAACGTGCCGCATGGACGGTGAGATTTTTACCATAAGGGCCCGCCGGTGCAAACGGTGTGGCAGGCTCCTGACAAGTAAGGAGGCCGTTGAAAGAGGCTATGGCTGCCAGTGCGCAGCCAAGGCCCGGCAGGAAGAGCTTGAGAGGCAGCCCCTTCCTGGACAGATGAACATATTTGATTTTTACAACAATAACAATGACAATGATATGGAGGATTAGAGCTATGGCAGGAAACAATAATGCAAATGTACCGGATACCACAAAACCCGCTCCCCTGAGCAACAGCGAAGCGTTCACCAATAAGGTCCTGAAAGAGTTTGGCAGCAATGTGGCCGGGCCTATCCAGGTGACTGATTACCAGCGGCAGCTGATCCAGGGATATTTTATCGCCATTGACCGGGCGTTAAAGACCGCCGAGGAAAACCGGGTGCGCAAGAACGCAAATAACAAAGACCACAAATTTGATAACAACGATCCTATCGGATGGGGCACCGTTGATCTGACTGCCCTGGCGCTTGACGTTGTGCATTATGCCCGCATGGGGCTGGATATGATGCAGGACAATCACCTGAGCGCAATCCCCTTTAAGAATAACAATAAGAGCGTGACCTGGAATGACGGCACGGTCACAAAGATGTACACGGTGAACCTGATGCCGGGATACAACGGGATCCAGTACATTGCGGAAAAGTACGCACTGGAAAAGCCGGTTGGCGTGACCATTGAGCTTGTATACAGCACGGATAATTTTAAACCGTTGAAGAAAAACCGGCAGAACGCTGTGGAATCCTATGACTTTGAGATCACAAACGCCTTTGACCGTGGCAATGTGGTTGGCGGCTTCGGCTACATTGAGTATGAGAATCCGGCCAAAAACAAGCTGGTTATCATGACCCTGAAAGACATTGAGAAGCGCAAGCCAAAGAACGCAGCAGCGGAGTTTTGGGGCGGCACCGTGACCCAGTGGGAGAACGGGAAAAAGGTTGAGGCGCAGACAGAGGGCTGGTTTGAGGAGATGTGCCTGAAAACCATTAAGCGGGAGGTTTACAGCGCAAAGAATATGCCACGTGACCCGAAAAAGATTGATGACGCATACCAGTACATGAAGCTGCAGGAAACCCGGATTGCAGAGATGCAGGCGCAGGATGTGATCCTGGCCAACGCTGGGCAGGACGTGATTGACGTTGGAGAGGCACAGGAGCAGCCCCAGCAGCCCGCACAGCCCGCTTTCCTGACCGAGGGCACAGGACAGCAGGCTCTTAACCTGGAAGGGCAGAATCAGGCAAATACGCAGCCGCAAAAGCAGCCTGAGACAGCCAGGAGAGGGCCGACATTTTAAATGTTGATCAGGCCGATAGCATCCGGGAGCGCTGGCAACTGCTATTACATAAGTGATGGGCAGAACAGCCTGCTCCTGGATGCAGGGATACCGCTCCGGCGGATTATGGCAGGATGCGGCTATGGCGTGACACGGGTGGACGGCTGCCTCGTGACGCACGCACATGGGGACCATGTGAAAGCCGCAAAGGACCTGGCAAGGCTGGGCGTTGACATTTACACAAGCCAGGGCACCATTGACAAGGCTGGCCTGGAAGGGCACCGGATCCACCCGGTAAAGGCGCTGGAACGTGTGAGCATTGGCGGCTATGAGGTGCTCCCGTTTGATGTGGAGCATGATGCACCTGAGCCGCTCGGCTTCCTGCTGAGGAGTGTCCGGACGGGTGAAAAGCTGCTGTATTTTACTGACACCTATTATCTCCGCTATACATTTAAGGGCGTGACGCACGTGATGATGGAGGCAAATTATGATCCTGACACCATGGAGCATAATGTGATGACCGGCAGGATTGACGTGCAGAGAGCAAAGCGCACCATTGGATCCCACATGAGCATTGACACAGCCATACAGACGCTTGCATCGTTTGACCTGAGCAGGCTGCAGCAGGTATTTTTGCTGCACCTGAGCAATGACAACAGCCTGGCGGATGAATTTAAAAGGCGTGTGCAGGCCCTGACCGGCAGAGAAGTATACCTATGCTGATACGGCGGGAGGGATAGGATGGCGAGATCAAGAAACATAAAACCGGGCTTTTTTAGCAATGAGGTCCTGGCAGAATTGCCGCCATTGACACGGCTGATGTTTATCGGCTTGTGGTGCCTGGCGGACAGGGAAGGGCGGCTCCAGGACCGGCCCAAAAGAATTAAACATGAACTGCTGGGGTATGATGACGTGACCAGCGCAGAAGTGGACAAGATGCTCCAGCAGCTGCATGACAATGATTTTATTATCCGCTATGAGGTGGCGGGAGAAAGATATATACAGGTAACAAATTTTAAAAAGCACCAGAATCCGCATTGCAGAGAACAGGAGAGCACCATACCGGCACCGGGCGCAGCGCAGATGGCTCCGGCCATAGCTGCCGCCGAGGATGCCGGGGAACCGGAAAAAGAGCATGATACGGCTGATAATTTGCAAAGCACAGTACAAGCACAGTGCAAGCACGATACAAGCATAGAACAAGCCAAGCTGATTCCTGATTCCCTTAACCTGATTCCTGATACCTTAAAAACACTCTCTTGTGCCAACGGGCAGGCACAAGAGGAGAGAGGACCTGTTGACGGCGTGGAGCCCCTAACCGTTGTGGATCATGACCACGTAAAAGGGCGGGTGGCAAGTAGAGAGGGAGAGCTGGCAGTGACCGCCGAAGAAACTGAGGGAGGTATCGGGGAGGCCCCGGACGAAAAGGGAGCGAAGAGGCAGAAATCGCCTGACTGGAAAACAGCCAAGGCTCCGCTTGAAATACGATTTTGCAAATTTTGGGATGCGTATCCGAATGTGCGCAATACCGGGAAATACCCGTGCTGGAAGAAATTTAAAAAGCTTCGGGTGGATGATGATCTGCTGAACCAGATGCTGGCAGCCCTGGAAGTGCAGAAAAGGAGCCGACAATGGCAGCGTGACGGCGGGAGGTACGTGCCGAACCCGCTGACGTGGCTGAATCAGCAGCGGTGGGAGGATGTGCAGGAGGAGAATGACCATGGAGGAACGCAATACCACACAGCAGGATTCCACACGCAAGCTGAGTATTAGCACCATGGAGGCGCTGGCAGAGGGGTACAGCTGCCCTGAGCCGGTGCCGGTGCCGGTAAAGTGTAAATTTTGCGGGCGGACGCTGGATTATTACGGCATATGCAACCCGCTGACACCCAAACATGTGATCGTGTGGCGGGATAGGCCTGAGCGCTGCAGCTGCCAGCAGGCGCAGGATTTCTGGAAACGGCAGGATGCCGCTGAGGCAGAGAGAAAGGCCGCCGAGGAGGCGGAAAAGGCCAGGCAGGAAGAAATGCGGCGGTTTGCCGAGCTGATAGAGCGGTCCGGCATGGGCGCAAGATTCCAGCGCAGGCGGTTTGACACCTACCAGCGCACCACAAGCGGGCAGCAGAGGGCCTGGGAGCAGGCCAAGCGCTATGCAGATAACTTTGAGCGCATGAGGCCGAAAAAGGACAGCCTGGGGAATATGCAGCCGCCGGAAATAGAGCGCAACGGCCTGTTTATTGCCGGGAGCTATGGCACCGGAAAGACGCACCTGGCGGCGGCAATCGTGAACCAGCTGCTGGATAACGGCACAGCCTGTATCTGCATGACCATGATTGACCTGCTGGAACGGATAAAGGTAAGCGATGAATAAGATACCGTTCGATTAAAAACTGGTCAGCAGCCAGGGGGCAGCTGTCACCACGACATCTCCCC
>CANQAR010000096.1 GCA_947588845.1 uncultured Lachnospiraceae bacterium | reverse complement strand
CAACAAAACAAAGAAACAACAAATACCAAAACTTACCGGATGTACAAAAGTCATCCGTCCAATAAATTTGATTGTATAATTCAGAAGGGGGATTCTATTATGACGACATTTACACTTGACAGAAACTTTGGTTCCAACGATTTCTTATTTGCAGCGATGAACGACAGCGTTTACGCAGACCTGAAAGCCAGCCGTGAGATGGAAGGACAGAGAGTGTCATGGGAGACGGCAGAACCGCAGCTTTCCCTGGGCGCAAAATTCAGAAAGTTTTTCATGGGCAGATAATTACAACAGAAATTAAATATCCCGCGGCATTTGCCAGACACGTGACGGCCTGCTGTCCACGGAAATCAAGTCCATTCATTCAATTTCCCCCCGCCTTTCAATCCTGAAGGGCGGGGGTTTTTACTTCCGCAGGCTGTTTATTCCTCGGAATCATCAACATCAATCAGCACTTTCATGGTCGACTCCCGATTCTGGTCAATGTACTCATATGCTGCCAGATAATCCCTGAACGCAAAACGCTTAGATATCAGCGGTTTTAACTGTACTTTTCCTTCGCTCACTAAACGGATAGCCTCCACATAGTCTTCGTGGCGATACATCATCGTCGTATCCAGATCAAGTTCATGATCATTCAGCACTGCCAGGTCAACCGTCGCCATCTTTCCAAATACCGCGACCAGAATAATCTTGCTCCCCTTGCGTGCATACTGAATGGCCTGCCCCATACTTGTATCGTTGCCTGCACAGTCATAAATCACATCCGCCTTGTCAGTTCCAAATGCCTGGAACATCGCTTCACCAAAATCAATTTCCCCTGTATTAAACGTATAGTCCACGCCGACTGCTTTCGCGAGTTCCAGACGTTGATCTGAAATATCTGTAATCATCACGCACTCTGCGCCCAGTCCTTTTGCAGACTGCGCAAGCAGGATTCCGATTGGACCCGCCCCCAGAACAGCGACCCTGGCGCCAGCCATTTCCGGGAATCTTCTGCAGGCATGTACAGTCACTGCCAGAGGTTCAATCATGGCTCCCTCACTGTAGGTAAGTTTTTCCGGAAGAGGCGTCACTTTTGAGGCATCCACAGCAAAAAATTCACTGGCAGTCCCTGTAGTCTGAAATCCCATCACCTTCAGTTCTTCGCACAGATTATATTTTCCATGCGTACATGGATAACATTTTCCGCAATACACCTGCGGCTCAATCGTCACCTTCTGTCCGATCGAAAACCCTTTGACAGAAGCTCCAATCTCCACGATCCGCGCGCTGAGTTCATGTCCCTGCGTAACGGGATATGATGTAAATGGATGTGTCCCATGGTACACATGGATATCGCTCCCACAGATACCGATTTTCATGATCTTTACGAGAACCTGATCCGGACCCGGAACCGGAATCGCGACATTTCTGAATTCAATTTCCCCGGGTGCAGTCATTACCTGTTGAATCATTGTTCCTTCCATAGCTCTTTCTCCTTGTTTCCTCTCTTTCTTTTTTACTTTTGAAACTTATTTATTAATGTACTTTATTAAGTGTTTTTATTATATCTGCTGTGAAAGGTCTTGTCAATATTCTATTACCTGTTCCATGTTTTTCACAAAATATAGACAAAAAATTTGTGCAGTTTCCCCAAAGAAAAGGAAGGCCGTAAATTTCCAGGGGAAATCCGGTCTTCCTTTTTCTTCAGATATTATCAATATACTGTTCTGTATAGTACCGGGCCGCTCCGACCGCGGCCGCTTCCAATTTGTAATCACATATTTTAATATAGCTTTTTTTCTGCTCGAAGATCTCAAGTTTTTTCACTTTCTCCCAAAGCTCCGGCAGATACGGAGCCAGATGGGCCCCGACATACCCGCCCAACACAACCGGCATATCGGACATGATATGCAGGTTGTAAATCATGAGAGACAGATAGCCAAGATATTCGTCAAAAACCTTCCTGCAGCCCGGGTCGCCTTGTTCCAGTTCTTCAAAAAAGCCGGCTAAAGTTCCTTTCCTGCTCTTTTCGGAAAGGCGGGTTGCTGAGCAATAAGCATCAAAATGGCCTTTCCCGCCGCAGTAGCACTCCCGTCCTCCTGGAACCAGACACATGTGTCCAATTTCTCCATTCCTGTTATTTTCGCCCGTGACGATTTGGTTCGAAATCACAGACGCTCCCCCAACCGTATCGCTGAGGGAAAGAAAGAAGAAGCTGGACGGAGACTTCCTGGTATACATCTCTGCCATGCATGCGGCCGTGGCATCGTTAAAATATTGCATCGGAATCCCGCTTTTCAGAAACCCTTTCAGTTCAAAAACCTCATCAAGCTGCAGTGCATGTGATTTCACATGCCATGCCATATCCTGAACGACAATACCGGGAACGGACACCCCGATTCCCAGGAGAGTATCAAACGCAATCTGATTCTTCTTCAGAAATTCCATGGTCAGCAAATATACCTGTTCTTTGTAATCATCCGAATTGACAAAAGGAATCCTCAATCTCTGCCAGGCCAGGCTGTCCCCGGCTAAATTGATCATGACAAAGCCGATATGGTTTCTTGTGATATCAATTCCCAGAGACAAATTGCGGCTCACATTGGGAACCAGCGTGACAGCCCTTCTTCCTCCGCTGGATTCTCTCATACCAGAAACAGAAATAAGCTGTGTGTCAATCAATTCCTGCGTAATCTGGCCAACCGTCGGGAGACTGAGCTGCAATACTGATGCAATTTCAGGTTTCGTTTTTTCCGGATTCTGAAGCAGATACCGGTAAATAGAAACTTTATTCTGTTTTTTTACTGCCGAACTGTTTAATTTCATATTATCTACGCACCAACTTTGTAAACTACTTTTTTAAATATATTGTATAGCATTTCTTTTCCTTGTCAATAAAAAGAATCCCGCTTATGCACTTCTCCCAACCCGCTCTGTTCGGTACACGGCAGTTTTAACAGTTGACGTGCACAGACTGGTATGTGATAATGATGTTTGTCACCCATGACTCCCTGCTTCTATACTACATGGAAGCCTGCATTTATGCCTGTCTGAAATTGAATGCCGAACGAACGCAGCAAGGCGCCCCGTCTGACTGGAGCGCCTCAACAACTTTCAGGATTAAATTAATTAACTTCAGAGCTCAGCTCTGCCTTCTGACCACCAGTTCTCCAAACAGAATACATACCAGGGAGACAACCCCGCCGAGCGCCACTATGATCCACTGCGACTGCATCGCCACAGCAGGAAGAACCGCGGCAAAGGTCGAGGTAAACGGCGTCGTCACACCGAGGGCAACACCAAACGCTTCCCAGTTGTAGGACTTTGAATCCGGGTCGACACAGCGCGCCAGCGCAAGACCGCTCGGCGTTGAGCCATGTCCCTGTCCGAATGCCATCAGTCCAAGCTCAAACCACTCTTTTTTCAGCCATCTGCGCACAAGTACCATTGTGATGAAGGACATCAGAGCAATAATGCAGACCATGTGGATCAGAATCGGAGCCAGGTAGGAAGCGAACAGTTCCAGATCCAGCGTAGCCGTCGCGGAACAGACGCAGATTTCCAGCGCCACGCCGCCGATATTTTTGATCGTCGGGATATCCGCATATTCTTCCGTATGCGTCTTTCTCATAATCGCCCACAGGATAATCGCGCCGACAATACCATACAGCAGGGCCGGAATCTTGCTCATGACATTGGCAACTGGTTCAATCGGAATTTTTGCCAGCGTTGTGAACAATGTCTTTCCAATGAAAATGCAGAAAAGAACAATTGCGAGCTGGAGCGCCAGGCCGTTTACAACGTCGGAAGAAACCGTCGCGCTTCCAAGCGAGCTTCTCTCTTCCTTCGGAAGAAGAATACCGCTGCCTTCCTTTGTTCCGGTGTTTTCTTTTGTATAGGTCGCCCATCCGCAGCGCGCTCCGATATTTACCCATACCATTCCCGCGAGCATGGCTACAATCAGTCCAAGTGTCGCCATAATGATGCCGAGGCTGAGCATTCCCGTATTGCCCATATCCTCAAACATGGTGCCCGCCGTCATCGCGGCTCCGTGGCCTCCCCAGTAGGTGAAGATACTCATCATGCCCCATGCGTACGGCATATCCTTCCATACCAGTTTCAGCACAAAACCGACCAGCGTACCGACGATCATCTGAGCAAAGTATGTCAGAAAAATCACGTCAACCGCCCCGGCATATTTCTTTAGCTTGCTCTTGCTGATTATCGTACCGAAGATTGTTGTCGTCAGGACGACATTGATCATCGGCGTCGCCATCCCGCTCCATGTGTCCGGTATATCGATCACTCCGAGAACCTGGGGACCCAGAATCAGAGCGATCGCTCCGCCGATCAGACCTGCCGGCAGATAAAGACTTTTCAGCGGCTTGCATATGCGCAGAAGCACAACTCCAAGCAGCACAAACAGCAGCAGCAGTCCCAGTTCATCCACAGCCGTAGTAAATACATTTCCAAATGCTACACCATCCATGGTAATCCTCCTCTTATTTTTTCTAATGTATTATTTTGTCGGCGTTTCGTCTGATTCCTGATTTTTCAAAGCTCTCCCACGAATCCTGGATCAAGATTCATTTGTGCCAAAAGAACCAGACAAAACGCCATCCTTAAGAACATGCAGGCAGATCTTAAATTACTTCAGCGCCTCCGCCGTCTTCTCCACTAACTCGCGGTCCGGATTCTTGCGGTTGATCTTCGACACCTCAAGGATCAGCTTGTACGGATTGACGCCCTTCTCCTGCGCCACTTCCTTAAACATGTTCGTAAAGCTGGAATGTGCTCCTGCAAGACCAAGAATGAGATCCAGCGGCTTCACAGCCACATGATAGTTATATTCTTCCATCGCCGGGATCAGCTCTTTGTCCTCAAACTCAAGCAGCTTCATCAGATCCACATTCTCCAGCATTCCGTTTCTCTGGAAAGCAGCCGCCGCGAGCTCTGTCGCGCAGTTTCCGGCGCTCCTTGCCATTCCCAGAAGACCACAGTCAAACACGACCGCTCCCGCTTTCTGCGCTGCAAGCGCGTTCGCGACTGACAGGCCAAGATTGTTATGTCCGTGGAACGCAACCGGAATCTTCACTTTAGCAACCATTGCCTTCACGTACTCTGTCACATCGTCGGGCGTCATCGTGCCGGCGGAATCCATGATCGTGATCTCGTCAAGGCCGCAGGCTTCCAGCATCGCGGCTTCCTCCGCCAGCTCTTCCGACGTCAGGACGTATGCTTTCATGAGAGAGTAACGGCAGGTAAGTCCGGCTGCCTTTACTTTTCTCACCGCGTCGCACGCAAGCTTTCCGTCTCCCGCATTGGCTCCGACACGCAGGAACTTCAGTCCATACTGCTTCGCAAGGCCGATATTCTTATCCGTGCCGTTCTTCCAGCCCATGAACATGCCAATGTCCGCCTTGTCCAGATACGGCTGGATCAGCTCAAGGTATTCCACGTCCGTGCAGGGCGCCGCCGCACCTGTCGCCTCAAAAGAACCAATGCCCGTGCAGTGTCCCATCTCAATCGTCGTGATCTTGCTCGCGATCAGACCCTCGATCATCATCTTTGTCAGTCTTGCGTCAAAACCTTTTCCTACCACATTTCCTCCGTCGCGGAGTGTACAATCCATCAGCTTCATAATTATTCTCCTTTTCGTTCCTTTATATTTTTCGGCTGTACTGCCGATATATTTCTGCAAAATTTCCGTTTTTTCCCCAGCAATTTCATTTTCAATGCGGAATCTGTCTCCTTTTGTCATTCAGGACCAGAAACCATCTTCCGTCTGTCCAGGGCTGCCTGCACTTGCCACTCAGAGCAAAAAGCATCTCTCATCTGTCCAGGACAGCCCACGAATCCTGTCACACGATTCGTTCAGCCTTGTCTTTGCTCTCTTCGCGTTTCGCAGCGATCCTGTTTCAGACTACCCTGTGCGCCGGTTCCGCTCCGCCGAGAACTTTGATCACTTCGCGTACAACCTCATCTCCCATGCGGTAGAGAGCTTCTTCCGCGCAGGCTCCGATATGAGGAGTCCCGATGAAATTTTCAAGCTCATACAGATTCGTGTTTTCCTTTGTCGGCGGCTCATTCACAAACGCGTCGCAGGCCGCCGCTCTCAGTTTTCCTGCCTTTAAAGCCTCATAGAGATCCGCCTCGTTTACAATTCCGCCTCTGGCCGCGTTCACGAGAATCGCCGTCTTCTTAAAGCTGTTGAACGTTTCGCCGGCAATCAGATTTTCCGTGGCCGGTGTGAGCGGCACGCTGACGTTCACAATATCGGAAGCCGCGATCAGCTCCGGCACTGTCTCGTACTTCTCATATCCCATCTTTTCCATCGCCTCTTTGCTGACAAACGGATCGTAGCCGATTACCTTCACACCAAACCCGTCGTGCAGGATCTGCGCGGCTCTTCTCGCAATGTTGCCCGTTCCGATCAGCCCCAGCGTCTTTCCGCTGACCTCCATCCCGGTCATTTCCTTTGGAGCGATTGACGGGAAAGCGCCTTCCTGCGTCTTCTCATGAGCCACCGTGATATTCCGGGCAATGTTGAGGATCAGTCCAACGATCAGCTCCGCCACAGAATTTGTGTTGGCCAGCGGCGTATTCAGAACCGTGATTCCTCTCTTTTTCGCCTCGGCGAGATCGATTGTGTTGCACCCTACGCCATGTTTTCCGATCAGCTTCAGATTCCTGCATTTATCCATCACTTCTGCATCCACCGGGTAGCTCCTGAGAATGATCGCATCGATCTCGTCGGGATTGTCAAAATTATCTACTACCGTGCAATGCTCCTCGAGCATCCTGCGTGCGTCCGGGTGAATATACTCTTTCAAAAATACTGTCATGATTTTTCTCCTCTCGTTTTTTGTAGTATTAACTTCATATGTTGTAATGTATTTTATACTTTACTACTTCATTTGTCAATAAAAATGTAGTAGTGATTACTACTAAATTTTTTCATTGAAATTTGTCGATTTTTACCAGTGTTTTTCTCTGCATACGGATTCATTTGATAACAACGGACGCAAAAAAGGCCTCCAAATGTAGTAAAACATTCAGAAGCCTTTTTAATTTATTAAGAAAGTTCTGTCTCTATGCAGATGTGCTGTGCGCCAGTGGCGCACGTTCAGCACCAACCAAAGCGGAGCGGAGACCAGATGACAGATTTATCTGCCGGACTGGCTATGCATAAGAGGCGCTGACAACGCACAGGTGTGAATCCGCCGCCAGAAACCAATGAAGCTCAACTCCGCTAATCTACACCGGAAGAAGCTGGTCATCCGTGATCGCATCTCTCTCCCGGATTCTCTCCTTATAGTCTACCCTCTGTCCGATCAGCATGAGAATGTACTCGGCAATCGTCTCTGTGGCGACCTTTGAGTTAAAAAAACTGACGCTGGAAGTCGCCGTCAGCAGAATTGAATCCGCATAGCGGGTCAGAGGACTTGTCAGCTCATTTACAATTAAGCAGATTTTCGCCCCGTATTTTTTCGCAAGCTCCAGGTAATCCGCATCGATCTTATAATATCTCGGGAACACAAACATCAGAACGGCATCCCCTCCCTTGATATCCTGAAGGGAATTAATGGAAGCGCACTCCCCGTCGATCAGGCACTTCACATTAGGCAGCATGAAAGACAGCAGACGGCTGAAATTCATCGCGATCCCTCTGCAGCCGCGCAGCCCGATCACATATCTGTTCTGAGCCTGAATAATGCAGTCCGCAAACTTTTCAAAATCCTCTTCACTGTTATTCCGGAAAACCGACAGCATATTCTGCTGCATCATCGACTGAAAACGGGTCGAAAGATTCTCATCTTTGTATTTCTCGCTGTTCTGCTCTATTCTCTCTGTCAGAGACAGGCTGGAAAACGCGTTTTCTACCAGCATATTATAAATGTTTTCCTTCAGATCCGCATACCCGTTAAATCCGATCACCCGGGAAAAACGAATGATGGAGGCATCGCTTACTCCTATCTCCTGCGCTACTTCCATGGAAGAAAGACTTCCGATCTTTTCCTGATTATTGATAAAATAATCCGCAATTTTTCTCTGTGTCTTTGTCAAATTCGCGCTCATGATTCTTTCAGCAAGTAAATTTTTCATTCGATGTCCTCCAATCCGTCAATTATTGTTAACAAATTTTGTAGTATTATATCACTGCAAAACCGAAAAGTCCAGAAATTTGAAGTTTTTACTACTACAAAATTTCACTTGTAGTTATCTCATCTATTTCAAGCTGCAGACAGCAGAATTTTGTACTGATAATACAAAAAAACTTTGAAAATTTGAATTTCTCTCCCATTTACATCTGCCATATTTCGGATATAATGGTATCAACAAAACAAAGAAACAACAAATACTAAAACTTACCGGATGTACAAAAGTCATCCGTCCAATAAATTTAATCGAATGATTCAGAAGGAGGATCTCATTATGACGACATTTACACTTGACAGAAACTTTGGTTCCAACGATTTCTTATTCGCAGCGATGAACGACAGCGTTTACGCAGACCTGAAAGCCAGCCGCGAGATGGAAGGACAGAGAGTTCCGTGGGAGACGGCCCAGCCGCAGCTTTCCCTGGGCGCAAGATTCAGAAAGTTCTTTATGGGCAGATAACGATAGAAATTAAATATCCCGCGGCATTTGCCAGACACGTGATGGCCCACTGTCCGCGGAAATCAAGTCCATTCATTCAATTTTCTCCTGCCTTTCAATCCTGAAGGGCAGGTTTTTCTTTGCTCTCGCACAGAAATCTCCTCGTGGAGTAGCAGGTATGTGAGCTGTAATCAAAAATTTTCTTGCATTATACTCTTTTTTGTAATACAATAGCATTACAAATTATAAGGAGATGATTTTATGGCCAAAGAAGCGACTTTCCAGGTCAGAATGGATGCAGAACTGAAAGAACAGGCCGAAGCTCTCTTCAAAGATCTTGGAACTTCTTTCGCGGAAGCTGTCCGGATTTTTGCAAAACAGAGCCTGTTAGAACATGGATTCCCTTTTTCTATCCGGCTTCCGGAAGAAAAAGCAGTAAAAAGATTTGGTATTGCCAAAGGAAAAATTGAGATTCCGGATGAGATTGACAAGTATAATGATGAGATTCTGGAACTTTTTGGGGATGTACAATGAAATTACTTCTGGACACTCACATCCTTTTGTGGATGCTGACAGACAATGAAAAACTTCCTCAGAAGGCAAAAGCCGTTCTTTCTTCCATGGATAACGATCTCTATTACAGTACGGCATCCATTGGAAGATCGCGATAAAACATACTGCTCAGCCGGAACATATGACCTTTTCCGGAAAGCAGTTATCCGGCTTCTGCCAGGAAACAGAACTGCAGATGCTCCCTGTAAAAGATAAACATATATATGCACTGGAAACCTTAAAACGCAGGAAGGCCCCGTCCGGCGGGAGGGGTTCCTCTCTGCCGGACAAGGCTGTCATAACTCTTTTCAGGTTCTTATTTTTTTACTTTCACTGTCACTGTAACTTTCTTTTTCCCGGATGTCACTGTGATCTTTGCTTTTCCAGCTTTTTTGCCCTTGACGACTCCTTTCGCGGACACGGTAGCGACCTTTTTATTGGAAGATTTATACGTCACCTTATCCTCCGAGTCGGCCGGAGTGATCACCGGCTTAAGCGTCAGCTTTTTCCCTTTCTTCAAGGTCGTCGTCTTCGGAAGACCTGATATTTTCTTTGTCTCAACCTTTTCTTTCTGGACGGTTATCTGAATCTCCTTTGTCAGACCGCTTGCGAGGGTGACTGTAACAACTGCCGTTCCCGCTTTTTTCTGCGCGGTCAGCTTCCCATCTTTGCTGACCTTCACGATCTTTTTACTGCTCGACTTCCAGGAAGCAATGCTGTCTCCCTCTGCAAGTCCGCTCACTTCCAGACCCGTCGTCTGCCCGGTCTTCAGGGTGATTTTCTCTGCGTTTACCACTATCTGGGGCGTAAGCTTCGCAACCGGTGTGCTCTCCGTCTTCCCGCATACGGAACATGTACGTGTCTGAATCCCCTCTTCCAGTACGGTCGCCTGCTTTGTAACCACATAAGCGCCAAAACTGTGCTCTCCTGTCGCCGGGATCTCTGTCGGATCCTCCTTATAGTCGCCTCTCCTGCACTCCCGGTGCTGGATCCCCGGCGTCCCGCAGGTCGCTTCCCGGTCCACCACCGTTACCATATCGTGCTCATCGCACCCGGCATCATCGGCAAATTCCAACGTCACTTCCATCTGGCGCTCACTTTCCGAGAGCCCCGGCGCTTGTGTATCGTACCTGTAAACGAGTTTTGTCGGCTTTGTACTGCCAAAAAGAACCGCCCCTCCCGACAGTCTGGCCCCCTCTGTGACAAGCGTCACCCTGCCCGGATGCGCTTATTACCATAATGTTGCCCGCAATACAAAAAGACAGAAGAAAGTATTGCCTTTTCTTTCTCCTGCCTTCATGATCTTTATCGTAATTCTTTTTTTAATTCTTCTTCCTGTTCTTTACCTTCCGCAGCTGCCGGACGTTCCGGCGCAACGCCGCGTCAACAATCGAACAGTATACACCTGCTGCCCTGAAATTACTGCAGCATTAGTATTCCGTTTTGTCGTACTCGTTGTCTGCAGAAGTGCTGCCGGACCTGTTTTTGGAATCCGTGCTGCTGCAGTTGCCGCAGTTGCTGCAGTTTTTGGAGTTCGTGCTGTTTGAACCGTTCGTGTTGCTCGTCTTATTGGAACCGTTTGTATTGCTCGCATTCTTGGACATTTCTATAGCCTCCTGTATTTTAATCCATGCCCGGTAATTTCACAGAGTGCTGCTGCACCTTTTTATAGCAAACTTCCATGCCCGCTCTGCAGGCACCACCATGAATATAAGTTCACGGCAAATACTTTTGTCGTTTGCTATAGATGCGTAATCTGGATCTCATGTCAATGGGGGATACCGATTTTTCTCTGCCCGCCACTGCCGTTTCCTTTTGTTTCTGGCAATTTCTCTCTCCGTCTGCTTAAAATGACGCCAGGATTGCGGGAATGCGAAGCACGGAACAATCCGTCTGGCATCCTTCGCTCCCGGCATCATCCTAAAACAGGAGAAGCCTTGCGTCTTTCGTCGAACCTCAGGACACAGTCCGTCTCCTGTTCTGCTACAGTTCACTCCCTTGCCGGTCATGAGCATAACACCGCTTCGCGATGCACGGAAATACCGCTTTCGCGCCGCTTTGCAGAAAGGAGCCGCTGTCCTTCCCTGTTTCATAATTCTGGAATCATTGATTCCGGTCTGATATAACCTGCCGGGACATCTCCGCCATGGACAACAGAGATTTGGGCTTTGCTCTTCCCGCGGCGGGTTATATCACAATCCTATTATTTCTTCTTTACAGGAAAATATACATGCCGCAAAATTTTTCATTCGTTCCCTGTTTTATTCAATATTCTCCGAGATTACTTTCCAGACGTAATCCAGCTCGTTTCCCAACACCCACGCCGCGATGCCTCCGAGATCGTTTTCCTTCACGAGTGAAGCCCGCTCAGCCACGGTGGAATCGTCTTCCAGCCAGAGCTGGCAGAAAAGTCCTTCCGCATTCGTCCACTCGCCGTATGGCTGCTCCGCGGAATCATCCCAGACGGCTGTCACACCGTTTTCTTCAAGTGTGTCCCACGCCTGCCCCATTCCGAGCGCCCTGCTCGTGACGTTCGTCGTGCCGTCCGCGTATGTCTCGGTGTACCAGAGCCTTGTGTAGAACGGAATCGCACTGACCACCTTCTCCTTCGGCACTTCCCGGAGCATGTTCGCGATACCGGTCCGTTCAAAGTTAAGAGAAGCCACGCTGCCTACGATGTCGGAGCCGGCATAATGCTCGTCATATCCCATCATAATCACGTAATCGCAGACAACGCCGAGCTCTTCTCTGTCATAGTGACGCGAAAAGTCCATCGGAACCGGCACGTCCACCGAGAGGAACAGTCCCTCCTTGCGGCAGAGTATGGACAACTCCCGCATAAACTGGACATAATCGTAACCGGCGCTCTCCACAATTCCCTCAAAATCTATGTTGATGCCGTCAAACCCGATCTCCGCCGCCTGCGCAACCAGATATTCCTGCACTTTTTTCCGCGCCTGCCGCGACGCCAGCAGTGTGGCCGTGCTGACATTCTCGCTGAAGTTGCTGATCAGCGCCCAGACCTGGAGACCGGCCGCATGTGCCTTCTCCACGTAGGAAGCGTCCGCGAAAGAGTCGACCGCGCCTTCGTTGTCGGCAAGGAAATACCAGGTCGGAGAAATAACATTCACCCCGCTCATATTCGCGGTATCCTCCGCAAAATTATTGTTCATCTCCTTAAGATCAATCTGATGCCAGACAAGGTTCAGGCGGCCGTCCATCGATAGGCTGGTATACTCCGGGCCGGTGTACACCGAATCCCGCTCGGTCAAAACCGGTTCCCCCAGACAGTCGTTCTTCAGATATCCGACATATCCGTCCGGCGTGGACACCTCAGACCAGGTCTCCAGCTGCTGTAAAAGCACAACTTCCGTGTTTTTGGAAACCTCTGTCAGAATCGGACTCTTGATCCCGCCGCGATACCGGACCGCCGTCTCCTTTTTTACCGGAACCTCTGTCACTGTCCGGCTGCCGTAAGTGATGACAAGTCTCGCGGGATCTTCCAGCACTTCGCAGGTAAAATCGGAGTGCTGTTCGAGGAATTCCAGGGACAGATACATCTTGTCCCCCTCGTTTTTCACAATCACATAACCGGCGTCCTGTTTCTTCCCGTCAATTGTATAAGAAACGCTGTCCGGCGCGATTTCATAGACCTCCAGCGCCGTTGTAAACAGCATCAGCCCTTCTGATTCATCCCAGTGGAACCGGGGATTCAGATCGCTGCGCGCCAGACCGTAATCCACGTAGATCCTGTCGTCGATCCGGACCGCCCTCTCTTCCGCCACACGGTCCTCCACGACCACTGCCAGCTCATCCTCACTCAGTTTTCCAAAATATTCGTCCGCCCCCATCCGTTTCCGCGTGGGCATAAATCTGACCATATATAGAATAAAGATCCCCGCCAGCACAAGGCAGGCGATAACCGCCACTGCCCGCGCCCGGGAAGTTTTTGTCTCTTTTTTCTTCACTGTGCCGCCCCTTTCTCTGTTACTGTTCAATTTTTGCCGCGTGTCGCGGCTCTGCGTGACTCTTCTCAGTTATAACATAAATAATCTGATCTGCGCTTAAATTCGCGTATTTTATAAAAAATTAAGAAGTTTTTGCAGATGCGGCCGCCGTTCGGAAAACAGCCCGGCCTTCTCTGCCAGTCTGAACCGCCAAGGTACAGGGGGAAACTGATGCCCGCGGCCCTTCTCCTTTCTGTTTTTATTTTTGATTGATTTTCACGAAATTAATCCTTCGGATCTTCTCCTTGTCGTCACTGATAAAATCGCGCATGTAAACCTGTTCCTCGGCAACCATGCAGGCGTTCACGATATCCTCTGTCTCACATGGACAACCGTCCAGAAAGAGCTGTGTACCTTCCCTCTCGTAGCTGCGCAGTTCCTGGAACAATGCTCTTGCGTCTGCAGGATTATAATACTTGTGTTTTCGTTTCCTCATTTTTCCTGCCTTTCCCTGCTTCTTTGCGGAAACTCCCACTGGAGGTGCATTCCGCCTTGTTTCGTGATATATTATATATGGAAAGTTTTCCGCAGAAACAGACGCTTGCCTGAAACAAGTCCGTCCGGCGCCGGCTGCGCTGCTGTCCGCTCACAATTGGCGTCAGTCCGACACTTATTTCAGAATCTACTTGCGTAACAAAAAGAAATTGATTATAATGCGTAAAAGGGTATGCGAAAGGATATATGGTACCGTCATTTCATTAATCAGTCAGGGCAGCACAGCAGATCTGTTGATGAATCCTGGACGATAGTCCGTATGACCGGAGCGGCAAGCCCGCCATTTGCATAGCCTGGCAGGATCACCACCGACGACTGGAATCAGAATTTCTGAAAGCAGATAGTAAGATTCTTAAACAGCTATAAAGAGTATCCTCCTTTCTTAAAGGATGACGCCATATAGCCTTCCGTATGACTATTATATATAATAAAGGCTGATTATGCAAGTTTTTTTACACATTTTTATCCACTTTACATCAAGGCCTGACTGTGTGTATAATAGTATTGGAGCAAACGCAAATGATTTTTCCGCATGGAAGTATTTTCCATGTCTGTAATTTATGGGTAAGGATGTGATTAAATGAAAATCGAGAAAATCAGTGACAAACAAATACGCTGTACCCTGACAAGAGAAGATCTTGCGAGCAGAGAGCTGAAACTGAGCGAGCTGGCCTACGGCTCCGACAAAGCAAAAGAGCTGTTTCAGGATATGATGCGGATGGCGGCTCAGGATTTTGGATTCGAGGCCGACAACATGCCGCTAGTGATAGAAGCAATTCCCATTTCCATGGATGCCATCCTGCTGGTGATCACCAAGGTCGACGATCCCGAAGAACTGGATACCCGGTTCTCACGTTTCTCATCAGACGACGGAGAGAGTGACACAATCTCCTCCTTCACCGACCTGATGGAGCGCATGGAAGGAGCCGACGATATTATTGATCTGATTCATCGGATATCCGAGGCCAAAAAACAGGCAGCGGCAAAGACAGCAGGCAGCAGACAGAAAACTTCCGAGACTGAAGAAACGGTTCAGGAAGACGCGGAGCTTCTGAATCTTTCCAGACTGTATCTCTTCCGCTCGCTGGACAACGTGATCCGTTCCGCCGGAATTCTGGGGAATATGTTCAAAGGACCAAACGTGCTTTACAAGAATCCTGACAACGGAGATTACTATCTGATTCTCAGAAAAGATACCAGTCCCGCAGAGGAATTCAACAAAGTCTGCAACATCCTCTCCGAGTATGCGATTTCCTGCAAATACTCGACAGGTATGGACGCCTATTTTTCCGAGCATATGGAGACCATCGTACCGGATCACGCGCTCCAGAAACTTTCTCTTCTGTCATAATGAAATATCGGAATACAGAAAACCTGCCATCGGCAGCTTTTCTGCATACTAATGCATTTAAAATCTCCGGAACGGAGCCTCAGGGCGTCCGTCCGGAGATATTTTATGCGCAGGCCCGGGCAGGGAAATCAGCTGCTGGCGCAGCATGCGGGCCGCGCAGCGAGCAGGAGGAAAAACCGTTACTGTTCATTCCGTGACCAGCAACACCGCTCCGCGATGCACAGACCATGGAATGAACAAAGAGATTTCCATGGTCCGCGCCTCAGACCTCGGGATTTCCGGGCGATCTGCCCGGAAATCACCTCGAGCTCATCTCTCCTTACAGCAGCGGCGCAAACAGCTTCAGCGCGCTGCCGACCAGTTTCCGCGTGATCTTGTCATGCCTGATGTCGAAATCTGTAATCAGCTGACATCTTCTCAGCGTCTGCAGAAAATCCGCCTTGATATCCAGGATCGCCGGCACCCCATACATAAACACCGCGCTCTCAAAGTTCAGATACAGACTGCGGTAGTCGAGATTGATCGCGCCTACCACCGCCTCGGTATCATCGCTCACAAAGATCTTGGAATGTACAAATCCCGGAGTATATTCGTAAATATGCACCCCCGCCCGCATCAGATACCGGTAATAAGAATGGCCGAGCGCAAACGCATACTTTTTGTCCGGAATATGAGGCATAAGCAGTTTCACATCCACTTTGCGCCGTGCGGCGTACGTCAGAGCCTGCAGCAGTTCATAATCCGGAACAAGATACGGCGTCATGATATACACATAGCGCTTCGCGTGATTGAGAATATCCAGATAGATCCTTTTTGCAATGTGCTCACTGTGAAACGGATTTGTCGCGTACGGAAGAACAAAGCCGCGGTTCTCCGCCAGAGCTGTCTCTTCTTTTTTATGCGGCGTCTTCTCCTGTTCGGACGCCTGCACGCCCGTCGGCTTCTTCCTTCGCCCATGTACGGCACCGGCTCCCGGCTCCGGCTTTTCTGCCTCCATCCCTCTCTGCACACGGTCTACATCATTGGAAAAATTCAAATACGGAGCCACATTCTCCAGTTTCCCGGCCACATTCCACATTTTCAGAAACATGATCGTAAAGCTGCGCACCGCATCCCCCTGCACCATAATCGCGGCGTCCTTCCAGTGGCCGAACCGTTCTTTTCTGTTGATATATTCATCCGCGATATTTACGCCGCCGGTAAACGCCGTGCGGCCGTCGATTACCACAATCTTGCGGTGATCGCGATTGTTGTAGTGTGTTGAGATGACCGGATATACGGGGGAAAACACCTTGCACTGAATGCCCGCCTTGCGGAGCATATCCTGGAAATTGCCGGGGACATTGTAGAGCTCGTTCATACCGTCATACATAAAACGGACTTCAACGCCCTCCGCCACTTTTGCTTTCAGAATTTCGAAAATAGAATCCCACATAAAGCCCATGGACACAATGAAATATTCCATGAAAATAAATTTCTCCGCCAGCTTAAGCTGGTTCAGCAGTTCGGCAAATTTCGCCTCTCCGCTCGGAAAATAACGCACGCCCGTGTTTTTGTAAACAGGAAAATTTTCCTCATTATAAACATAGGAAGCAAGCTGCGCCGTATTCGCGTTCTGAGCGTCAAGCCGCTCAAGCACATCCTCATCCTGCCGGAGAAGACCCGCCAGTTTGCTGTCAATATTATCCAGCGCGCCCTTGAGCATATGGGTCCCCGGCTGAATCTCAACATAGAGATAAAAAAGACCGCCAAACAAAGGGAACATCAGAACAATCGCCGCCCAGCTCAGCTGAATCCCCGGATTCATCGTGCGGTTGACAATAAAAAACAGAATGAGCAGTCCAAACGCAAAATATCCGCCAAAAAACAGGTAAATATAGCGGGCAAGATAATTCATGCCGATGAAAAGCAGAAGAAGCTGTACGATCAGACAGGCCATCAGGACGCCGACCCGGCCGAATACAACACGTTTAACTCCATTCTTTCCCTTTTTAACAGATATATCCTTCACGGACTGCAGCTGATAATCCATACACGTCTCTTCTTTCCTTATCCATATCTCTGCTGCTGTTCATTTTGACCAGCATTTCTCAGTTTCCCCTTCGCCGCCGGCGCCTGACATTCTTTGCCGGCGCAAAACAGTTTTGTGCAGAAACTGTACTTTTACAGTATACCAGATTTGAAAAAAAGCGTAAAGGCCGCAGGAAAATTTTAGCATAACCTTAAAGCCACAAAGATCCTGATTTTCTCCGCTCTGTCTCATTATACGCAAATAATTTTTGAAAAAAGGAAGATTTTTGTTGATTTTACGGCCTTATCCTGTATAATGTAACTTATCGGAGAGAAAGCATTATTCTTTCCGACAGGTCACCTCCGGAACCCTTTTCAGATCCCGGAGTGCAAAAAGAAGCAGGGCAGCCCTGCTTTTTTAAGGGAACAGGCACGCACCGCAGAAAGGAACGTTTACCCGGAAACCCTACATTAGAAAGAAAAGAGGTTAAATGTAAAATGGCAGAAATTAATTTGAGTAAGTACGGTATCACCGGCACAACGGAAATTGTGCGCAATCCTTCTTTTGAGACATTATTTGAGGAAGAAATGAAGCCAGGTCTGGAAGGCTTCGAAAAAGGACAGGTAAGTGAGCTCGGTGCAGTCAACGTTATGACAGGTATTTACACCGGCCGTTCTCCGCAGGACAAGTTTATCGTATACGATGAGAACTCAAAGGACACGGTATGGTGGACTTCCGACGAGTACAAGAACGACAACCATCCGGCTTCCGAGGAAACCTGGGCTGTAGTAAAGGATATCGCTCTGAAAGAACTTTCCAACAAGAGACTTTTTGTAGTCGACGCGTTCTGCGGCGCAAACAAGGATACCCGCATGGCGATCCGCTTCATCATGGAAGTGGCATGGCAGGCACATTTCATCAAGAACATGTTTATCCAGCCCACCGAGGAAGAGCTTGCGACCTTCGAGCCGGACTTCGTCGTCTACAACGCTTCCAAGGCAAAGGTAGAGAACTACAAAGAGCTCGGCCTGCATTCTGAGACGGCTGTCGTATTCAACATCACGAGCCGCGAGCAGGTTATCATCAACACATGGTACGGCGGCGAGATGAAGAAGGGTCTGTTCTCCATGATGAACTACTATCTGCCGCTGAAGGGCATCGCTTCCATGCACTGCTCCGCGAACACAGATATGAACGGCGAGAACACCGCGATCTTCTTCGGTCTCTCCGGCACAGGAAAGACCACCCTCTCCACCGACCCGAAGCGTCTTCTGATCGGAGACGACGAGCACGGCTGGGACGACAACGGCGTCTTCAACTTCGAAGGCGGCTGCTACGCAAAGGTTATCAATCTGGACAAAGAGTCTGAGCCGGACATCTACAACGCAATCAAGCGCAACGCGCTTCTCGAGAACGTTACTCTCGATGAGAACGGCAAGATTGACTTCGCGGACAAGAGCGTGACGGAGAATACCCGTGTATCCTACCCGATCACTCACATTGAGAAGATTGTTCGTCCGGTTTCCGCGGCTCCTGCTGCAAAGGAAGTCATCTTCCTGTCCGCAGACGCGTTCGGCGTGCTTCCGCCGGTATCCATCCTGACTCCGGAGCAGACACAGTACTACTTCCTGTCAGGCTTCACAGCAAAGCTTGCAGGTACAGAGCGCGGCATCATCGAGCCGACACCGACCTTCTCCGCATGCTTCGGCCAGGCATTCCTTGAGCTGCATCCGACCAAGTACGCAGAAGAGCTCGTCAAGAGAATGGAAAAGAGCGGCGCGAAGGCTTACCTCGTGAACACGGGCTGGAACGGCTCAGGCAAGCGTATCTCCATCCGCGATACCCGCGGCATCATCGACGCGATCCTGAACGGAGACATCCTGAACGCACCGACCAAGAAGATTCCGTACTTCAACTTTGAGGTTCCGACAGAACTCAACGGCGTGGACACCAACATCCTTGACCCGCGCGACACGTACGCAGATCCGTCTGAGTGGGATGCAAAGGCAAAGGATCTTGCTTCGAGATTCATCAAGAACTTCTCCAAGTACGAAGGCAACCCGGCAGGCAAGGCTCTGGTAGCCGCAGG